>JAJDAS010000489.1 GCA_029261755.1 Nitrospinia bacterium | reverse complement strand
AATGCAATCTACTATAACTGTGGATAATGACATATGAAAAGACTTGAGCTTGAAGTGCTTGGTGAGAAATTAATAAATCTGAAATTAAAAGGCAAAAAAATTGTTCTTTGCCATGGTTGCTTTGACCTTATGCATCCAGGCCATATAAAATATTTCCAGTCGGCAAAGAAAATGGGTGATGTGCTTGTGGTAACTGTGACCCCGGACAAGTATATTGACAAAGGCCCCGGAAGGCCGGTATTTAATCAAAACTTAAGGGTGGATTCTATTGCCGCTTTGGAATGTGTCGACTATGCTGCGATAAATAAATGGCCAACCGCTGTGGAGACTTTAAGATTATTAAAACCGGATATTTATGTAAAAGGCCAGGAATTCGAAAAATTAAAAGATAAAACTGGCAAGCTCCAAAAGGAATATGAAGTACTTAAAGAAATAGGTTCAGAGATAAGGTTTACCCATGAAATTGTATTCTCATCGACGGAATTACTGAGCAAGCATTTTTAATCCGCAAATCACACGGGTTTACGCAGATTAATTATCTTAAAGCTGGCTCAAAGTGGGACTTTTAATTAACTTTAGTTCTAAAAAAACAATGCAAGAGGGTTGTTTATAATTATTAATCTGCGAATACCTGCGTAATCAGTGGATGGTGCTTATGGAATCGATAATTAAAAAAAAGATATTAACATTAGATGAGCTTGTGGCAAAGGTAAAATGCCATAAAGTGGAAGGAAATATTGTCGTTCAGTGCTTTGGCGTTTTTGATCTCATTCACCCAGGTATGATTAAACATTTAACTCAAGCAAAAAAGCAGGGAGACGTTTTAATTGTCACAGTGATCAAAGATAAGGATGTAAGAAGGGGACCTGGGCGGCCTGTCTTTCATGAAAATTTAAGGGCGCAAAATGTAGCGTCTTTAGAGCCGGTGGATTACGTTTGCCTTGTTGATGATGAAAGGCCCTTTGAATGCGTTCAGATGATCAAACCAGATGTCTTTGCCAAAGGCCAGGCTGGCAATGAACGGTACCATAATATTCATGAAAAGATATTTGAAGTTGAGCGAGAGATGTATTTTGGTAAGAGCAAAATTTATGAAACAGATGGATTTTCTTTTAGCTCTTCGCAAATTATTAACCAGTTTTTAGACATTTACCCTGAGGATACAAAAAGTTTTTTAAAATCTTTCTCCAAAAAGTACTCATTCCAGGATATTTCAAACAATTTAAACTCCCTCAAAGATATGAAGGTTTTGGTCATCGGAGATGGGATAGTTGATGAATACCACTATTGCCAACCTATGGGTAGGGCAATGAAAGTGAACCTTGTCGTAAATAAATATCTAACAGATGAAGTTTTTGCCGGAGGCGCCTTTGCGATTGCCAATCATGTTGCCGGAATTTGTGGAAAAGTTCATCTTGTTAGTTTACTTGGGAGCCATGATACGAGGGAAGAATTTATCCAAAATAATCTTAAGCCAAATATAACCACGAAATTCTTTTTGAGAGAAGATGGGCCTACTGTTATAAAGAAACGTTATGTTCATGAATACTTGAATCAAAAACTGTTTGAGATTAATTATATTAACGATTCATTTGTTCATGAAGACCTGGAATCAAAAATAATTGAGTACCTCAAAGCAGAGGTGCCCAAATATGACCTCGTGCTGGTTTCTGATTTCGGTCATGGATTTATAGGCAATAGCATATATAAAACGATTGAAAGCCTTGCAAAAATTTTGACAATAAATACACAGACAAATGCAGCGAATTCAGGATACAATTTGATCACAAAATACCATAGTCCAAATTTTGTGTGCCTGGATGAAACAGAAATCAGGCTGGCAGCGCAAGATAAATATGGCAATATAGACGATATTGCGAAAAACATAAGAGAGATGATCCGCACTGACTGTCTAATCGTAACATTAGGAAAAAAAGGCTCTATTGGAATTAACAGCAACAACGAGATAAACAGGACGCCTATTTTTTCAACTAAAGTTATCGATACAATCGGCGCCGGAGACGCCTTCTTTTCGTTTACTGCTCCCTGTTTTGCAAAGGGAATGCCACTGGACTTAGTTTCATTTATCGGCAATGCAGTGGGCGCTTTAGCGGTCCAGATAGTTTGTAACAAAAAATCGGTCGAGAAGCATGAACTTCTTGAATTTATAAATACAATATTTAAATAAAGGCAATGATTAATTTCATAGAAAAGTTTTATAAAGATCTCTCATCTTTAATTCCTTCTATAAAGGTCACAGATGATAGTGAAAGTGAATTAGATTTTTATCAGGGGATTAAAAAAGCATGTTCTTTAATAGCGCCTCAATCAAATTCTGGCCGGAAACTAATCTTTATTGGAAATGGCGCCAGTGCCTCTATTGCAAGTCATCTTTCCACGGATTTTTGGAAAAATGGGGGTATCCGGGCTGTAGCTTTTAACGATAGCTCTCTTTTAACCTGCATTAGTAATGACTATGGATACGAATGTGTTTTTGAAAAACCAATTGAAACATTCGCGGAAAAAGATGATATCTTAATAGCTATCAGCAGTTCAGGAAAATCAGAAAATATTTTGAGGGGAGTAAAAGCCGCAAGGAAGATGCAATGCAAAATTATAACT
>JAJDAS010000488.1 GCA_029261755.1 Nitrospinia bacterium | reverse complement strand
ATCCTGGAAATGGCATCCCGCACCAAACACTCCTTGTCCACAAAGACTATATTTCTGGTCATGAGCTTGGATATCTTTTTGAACTCAACAAAAAATTCCACACCAAGATTGTTGAGGATATCGGTCTGGGTCACGATCCCGAGAATTTCTCCATTGGAATCCACAACAATGAGATGCCGGATCTCATTAGTGGAAATAATGTTGTAAGCTTCATGAAGATCTATATTTTCCTCTGCTGTTATCACCGGCGTACTTACCAGGTCATGGATTTTGGAGCTTTCGAAAGAAGCGCCGCCATGCACTGCCCGTACTATGTCCCTCTCTGTAAATATCCCCACGGGTGTTTTGTCGCGCAGGACCAGAAGACAGCTTATTTTTTTTGTTTTCATAACCGCGATGGCCTCACATGCCTGGGTCTCCGGTGAGACCCAAATAATCTCGGAGGTCATTATTTCTTTAAGGGGTTTCATTTTCATTGTTTGGTTCCTTTATAAATGATGGAAGCAAGGTTCAAGCAGGTTCAAGGTTCAAGGTTCTGAGTTTACGGACACGGTTTACGGGTCACGGACACGGTTCTTCGTCCCTCTTTTTTTTTCTCTCAGTCATATTTTCTGGGTTTCCCAATTTTTTCCAATAGTTCGTTAACCTCGTCCTTTAACCGTACCATCTCCAGTTCCCGGCCAACCACCACCTTATGGAATTTCTCGAGGTCATCTGTTTTTTTTCTTAGCCCTTTTTCCGCTCTCTCCAACTCCGTGATATCTTCTTTCATTGCTATAAAATGGGTGATCTCTCCCCCGCTGTTTTTGACGGGAGAAATGGACGCCGACTCCCAATAAAAGTCACCGTTTTTTTTCCTGTTACAGAATTTCCCCCGCCATTCTTTTCCCTGGGTGATGGCATCCCATAGTCTTTTATATTCTTCGGGAGGTGTTTTGCCCGATTTTAAAATGCGGGGGTTTTTTCCAATGGCTTCTTCAAATGTGTAGCCGGTGATTTCGGTGAATTTGGGATTGGTGTATTCGATGGTGCCTTCCGTATCAGTAATAACAACGACACTGGGGCTATGTTCCACGGCACGTGATAATTTCCGAAGTTGATCCTCCGCTTCTTTCTTATGTTTTGTAATTCTATATGCTTCTATGATGTTGGCGCAGGTGGCAAGAAAGGGACGCAGATATTCCAATAGCTCTTCACCATAACCACCAGGCCGATTGGCGATGCCCACCATTCCCACCAATTTTTCGTTTTTGTAAAGGGGCAGGCCTAGAAAAGCATCCAGGGGAGGATGCCCTTCCGGGAGACCCCCTCGGCGGGGGTCGTTGGAGGGATCGTTGGAAATCACCGATTTCCCACTGGTTATTACTTCTCCAAAAAGAGTTTTGAGATTGGTGAACTCCATACCACCTTTTTGTGCATTTTCTTCGTAAAATTTCCTGGTTTTCTCATCCCAAGAGATATTGGTAATGGCATGCGTTCTCAAATAGGGTTCGCCATTGGAGGTATTCAGAATTTCTCCTATGAAGCCATATTGGCTTTGTGTGATGGTGAGAAGATCTTTGAGCAATTCCTCGAAAGAGGAGAAAGGGTCCGAATCCATGATGAACTTGGATTGGATTCGCCAAATCATTTCGAGCAATTCCCTGGAGGCTTTGTTCTCACCTTCGGCTACAAGGCGTCCATTGCGTTCTTTTTCCTTTTCCTCGTGTAGGATTTCAAATAGGTAGGCATTTTTCAGGGGAGCGGCGGCCAGGTGGGATATAACTTCGCAAAACCGGACCTCGCGCTGGTTAAAGGGCTCCTCCCTTCTTGAAGTCCGAAGAATCAGGGTGCCGATGAGGGAGTCCTTGAAGGCTACCGGAAAGGCCATGATGGACTTGATGTCTATCAAGTTCAGGGTTTGCCGCACCTGAAAGAGAATCGGATCATTGTACACATCGTTAATAATCAACGCTTTCCCCGTTTCCATGACCTTTTGGATTTCCGGGTATTTGTCCAAGTCAATTTCCAGTTGTTTTACCTTCCTGGAGTCGTGGGAAGCCATTACCGTTCCCTTCTTTTTCATGGGGTCCACCCAGATGATGGAACAACGATTGACCTCTATCACTTCAGATATTTTAGAGACGATTACATAAAGGGTATCGTGGGGGTCAACGGTGCCGGAAAGGGATTGGGATACGTCAAGGAGAGCCGATTTCTCTTCTTCTTCCTCTTTTACCACATCGTAGAGTTCCTTCATTCTCAGGTTGGATTTTATCCGGGCCAATAACTCCTGCATTTGGAAGGGTTTGGCCACATAATCATCGGCTCCGGCGGAAAGTCCCTTGACGGTATCTTCCGTGTCCGCCAGGCCGGTAATCAGGATGATGGGTATGGATTTATAGTTTTCATCGGATTTTAAGGAACGGCACACATCAATGCCGGTCATGCCGGGGAGCATAATGTCCAAAAGAATAAGGTCCGGCTTTATTGATCGGGCCAATTCCAACCCTGTTTTCCCATCCCCGGATGCAACAGCTTCATAGCCTTCTTCCTCCAGGATGAATGTTAAAGCATTAGTGATTTTCTCGTCATCTTCAATGATCAGGATTTTTTTCATTCAAATTCTCCGATGCAATTAAAGTTATGGTTTCTCTTTGGCAGATACTTGTTATTTTTTTTGCCACTAAGAGCTCGCCAAAGATATTTGCAATTTTTCAACCATTAAACCAGATTAGCTCACGGAACACACGGAACACACAGAAAAAAAGTAAATAAGGATCTTGCCGTAGACTTCCTCAGTCTTTTCGGTGAACCTGGACCTAAAGTTTCCTAGGCCAACAACTCAGCCAAAGTCGACGTGATGCTCTCCCTTGAAAAGGGTTTAATGGCATATTTGAAGTTCATCCCCAGCTTCTTTGCCAACTTTTCCGCCGACTCTACCTTCTCTTTCAGTGCAGCGGCTGTTAGCATAAGAATGGGGATGTGAATTTCAGGATGTTCGGCGGCCAGTTCTTTCATGAATTCGTCGCCGTTCATTTCCGGCATGAGCCTGTCCAAAAAAATAACATCGAAATCTTTATCGTTTTGGAGTATTTGTAATGCGAGTTTGCCATTTTCCGCAACTGCAAATTTATTTCCGGGTAAAGTGGACTTGATAAGAAGCCTGGTGTTCGGGTCGTCATCCACTATGAGAATTTTTTTACCCTGGACCTCTTTCGAGGTTTCCACTGGCGTGGATTCCATAGCGTCTTTTG
>JAJDAS010000487.1 GCA_029261755.1 Nitrospinia bacterium | reverse complement strand
GAAGAAAGGTAAAAACAGAAGACGGTGGACGGCGGACAGAAGGCAGAATAAAAAAATTTCCGCAAGAGATTGTATTGGAACGTATTAAAGGCAAAGGGGCGCATTTTTTCAGCAGTATTCTGTTCCGTGCATTTCCTTCGTTTAACTTTAGATCGCTTTGGTCACTTAATTACTATGAAAATCAACCCTCTCCTTTTTGATCAAAAAGGCCGGATGCAATTAGGCTCCGGCTATCCTACCGATATTAAGTGGCACCCTTTGTATGCTGAGGATGAGCTTTATCGCTTTATTGCCGCCAGTTACAGTACAGGGGAAGTAAAGCTTTTTCATGTTGAGGTTGATAGCGATGGCGTTCCAAAGGGATTGTCGGTTGATCATGCCTTTACTCCTGATAAGCCATTAGCGTGTAACTGCCTGGATTGGAGTACTAATGGACAGTTTATTGTTGCTGGTTACAGTGATAAAAAACTTCGCTTGTTTGATATTTTTAAAAATCAACAGGTAAAGGAGAAAGATTTTGACGGAAAAGGAAATATAGGCGACGTTATTTTTTTGAAATTCAGCCCGGATGGAAAATATATTTTATCTGGTTCTGCTAATAACTCCGGTACACTTCTTTTGTTGTCTGAAACTCGGTCAGGAAAACCTGTTCCAGGTTTTAAGGGGAAAGGCCATAATCTCAGCTTGAATTCCTTCAACTTCAGTCCTTGTGGAAAGTATTTTGTGTCCGCATCACCTTATAATTCATTTGGCCTTTGGGAAATGCAGTCTGGAAAAGTAGTTTGTTTTTTTGATTGTGACGACCTTTCTGGAAATATAAATTCTCCTTTTTGCAGCCCAAATGGAGAGAACGTTTTTGCAGAAGTTAATGAAGTAATCTACAGATGGGATGCCAGAACAGGCAAAAGATGTAGCGATTTTAAAATAGAAATTAATTTAAACTGCGTGTCGTATAGTCCTAGTGGGCAATTTATTTTCTGTTATCATGGTCCAAAAGCAAATTATTTATCTAATGGAGGTGTTGAGTCTATAGTCATCATCGAAAGAATGGCAGAAAATTGCCATCCTTTTATTTTCGACATCAAAAATGGGGAAGCCAAAGGCTCTTTTAATGAAAATGGGCATACTCGTCCGCTTCATTGCGCATCATTCAGTCCAGATAGTCGATTCATTGTCTTTGCTTCACAAGATAGAAAAATTATCATTTGGAGTACTAATGAAAAAAGACCCATAGCGGATTTCGAAAATAGTTTTATTTGTGACTATGATGGAACTACTTCTTTTTCTCCAGACGGTAACGCTATCGTATATGGGCCTTGCAACGATTGTCAAAAATTTATTGACTTAGAGACATTAAAATCAGCAAATATCTCATTGGGTTGTCAAAAGGATACTTACTATTACTCATGTTTGAGTCCAAGTGGAGGTAAAATTGCCTTTTTTTCGAAAGAAAATAATCTTTTATTACGAAATTTCGGAGATATTAAACCTATAAATAAATCAGATGGGAAACCCTTTGTTGATTGTATGGCGAGAAAAATGTCTTTTAGCCCAGATGAAAGAAAGATCGTTTTTATTATGAGAAGAGATGAAAAGTTTGCCATGTTGAATCTAAAAGGGCATAAGCTTGTATCGGATTTTGTTGTAAATGGACTTGGCGGCGCTATTTTTTCCATCCAATTTAGCCCCTGCGGCAACAAAATTGCTACTGGAACCAAATATGGTGAAATCCGTATTTGGAACATCAAAAAAAAGGAAGTTATAAATAATTGCCACGTGATGACAGATCAGGTACATTCAGTGGCTTTTAGTCCTGATGGAAAGTACATTGTATCAGGGGGAGCAGATAGTAAAGTCAGGATTTGGCAATTAAAGTCAGAGATTCTTAATCTTTCTTCAGAAGGGAAAAAGCAGAATAGAATGATAGATTCCGTTGATTTCCAACCAACTGGAAAGTTAGTTGTATCAGGGGATTGGGAAAATAAAATATACCTTTACGACTCAAAAACAGGAAAAACAATAGATACGCTCGATGGGTTAGGTCATAATAAAATAGTTAGTACAGCTTCTTTTAGCCCAAATGGCCGCTATATCCTATCAAAATCTAATAGTGCTGGCGGAAATGATACAGATTTACTCCTTTGGTCACTCGAACGTATTCTTGGCCCCACCTGGCTAAAAGAACACCTTGCCACCCCTCTCATCCTCACCGGCGTCTGGTTTCCTGATGACACCCTGGAATACCTCCAGGAGACCAAGCAAGGTACAATCGTTCCAAACCGTCCCCTTGCCCGATGTGGAGAGTGCGGACTTTTCTTTCCCGTGGAAGACAACATGCTCGGGAAGGATGTTGGTTGTCCTAACAAAGTCGGTAAAAACAAAAGATGTCATCGGTTGGTGAAGCTTAATGAGTTTACGGCTGGGGAAGAAAGGTAAAAACAGAGGACAGTTTACAGAAGTCAGAGAAAAAAACCGGATTTAAGAGATAAAGTATTGTTTTTATTGATTTTTGCTTGCTAATATTCGTGACTTGAAAAAAATAATTTTCCGCCGATAGGGAAGTTAAAACGTATAGAAAGTAGGGGATAATATTATGCAATTTTTTAAAAAAAATAAAAAAAACACTATTATTTTGCCTGCCTCCAATTCAGCCGTCCTTAACCATAAATTAAAGATATTGGTGGAAGGATGTTGCTCAAATGAGGTTCCATTCGAGGCCGACGCCTTCATTGGCAATGATCAAATAGCCGTTTCCTGTTCCAACTTAAACACGGAGACCAAGGGACTCTTTAAAGTAGGAAATATAAAGGGCAACTCCATCTTCCAAGAGGATGGTTCGTCCGATTCCATAAAAGTAGAAGATGTTCGCCAAGGCCTGAACATGGCGCAAGTCCTCATGCTGGGACAAACCCGGTGGAATAATACCTCGGACGAGACATTGAGGCGTGAAGTGTTGATTCTTTTTCAGAAGGAAGAGCCCTTGCGCCAAACCATCCTTCGCCTTATTCGAGCGGGTTGCGACAACCAAACATCCTGGATGAAATGGCGTATAAATCAGAAAGATCAATACCTGCTCAAGGTCCAAAATATCCCCCTCTTTGAGTTATTAACCCTCCAGGATGAATATGATGTGAAACCAGAATCCGAAAAAAATGGAGAGGGTTGCAGGATTTTTCGTAGACTCTTTATAAAAAAAGATGAGATTCCCAGCCAGGATGACAGACCTTCCAATTTTTTTGTACCTTGGGGATATTACTACCCAGCCTTGGAAGACTTGCTGGGCCGCATTTCAGGTGAGAACACGGACTTGCTAGTGGAAAAGAACAAAGTTACGGAAATCCCAAGGGAGGGCTTTATCAGGATTTACGACCCTCAATCAAAACTTAACGTCTCTATTCCAACGCGAGAGACCCCGGTGGTGAAAAAAATCGATTGGCCCCCTCTGCCTATCCCCATTAAACTTAGAAGAAAAAGAATAAAAGATGGAAAAAAACGGGCCGTTATCTGGTTGGTGGATATTTCTCCAGATAACAAAGGTAAAAGACTCAAACAAATCCAGGAGCAGATTTATGCCACCCCGGAGGGTGGAATACGTCAATTGGACGCAGCAGTGCTGGAAGCAGAAGAAAAGATTTTTCTCGCTGTAAAATCTACTCAAGATCCAGTACGTTATGGGGGAAACTTTCTCGGTCTTGAGGGTAAGGCTTTTGAAGAATGGCGATTTGAAAAGGATAAAAGGCTTACTCTTTTTTTACCCGTTGGGTATGAACTCTTTCCATCTTTATTTTATGGAACATACCTTGATGCGCTGGGAATATCCGGTTTTTCTTCCGAGGATGTCCTGTTACATCAAAAAGAGGCTGGCCTGGAAGAGCAAGAAAATGAATTGACCCTTCTCCACCTCCCCAGCAACCACTTTCAGTCTTTAAGAGACACCTTGGTGGAATATTCGGCCAAAATTAATCGATCAGAGATCAGCCGTATTATGGAATCAGCCACCTTGGATTTTGTCCCTTTTGAAGTTTCCATGGATCAAGGAGACAGGAAGGACGAAATCCCTGGAGAGGATAGAGAGGAAAGGCCAATGATGGGCGAAAGCTCGCCGCCTACGGAGGTCGCCGCTACCCCCGTATCCGGAGACCTTTCCCAGGAAAATGAAAATGGGTTTCGGCCGGAAATGGAACATCTTATTGCCAAAGCTCGGGCCGGACGCTTAAAAAAGGAAAAGGAGCCATTTCATACCCTTCTTGATGAAGAAGAGTGGCAAAAACTTCTAACCTTGACCTATGCCTGTTCTCCTGAAAAGCTTCAATCTTTACCCCCTGTTCTTTTTGCTTTCCTTTTTGCAGGGGATTTGGACCTTAAAAACCTTTTTGCCGACTTTAAAGAAGGGGAGGCCATTCTTGGTAAACTTCGTGTTATTTTTTCCGCCGCTCTCTCCATTCTTCCGGAACAAGACGCTCAAGCCCTTGGATCTTTGCTGGAAAGAATCCTGGGCAAGAACAATATTCAGATAGATGGGAGCCAGTTAACCATCCATTCCCTGGAAGAAACAAAAAAAAGGAGCAAACAGGTTAGCCCTGGTTACGATGAGTTGGCAAATCTTTTGGAAAGGGCCATTTTGCTTTCCATAATCCCTGAATCCCAGCGCGAAAGCCAACAAGTTCTTCTGGATGCGCTAATTAACGAAAAGACGGCCATCTACAAAAAACTTCTGGTAATTCTCCATCAACTCTATGAAAGCCAATGGGAAAGATTGATTCACCATATCTTGAATAATTATGAGTCCATCGGCATGGACGCATGGGAGAAACTTTTTGAGATGAACCTGGGGATGGAGAAATCGGCGCGTTTTTTAAGCACGCCTGGAGAAGCGGCCCTGGCTGCAAAGATAATGTTTGCCACGGACGTATCTAATTTTCCTTCCGCTCTGGAAACGTATATTGGGTTTAAGCCTTTTGAGAACATGGAAAAATTGGTTTCATTCGTTTCAAAAAAGGAGGTCCCCCTGGCGAAACGTATCCTTCTTCTTTATAAAGCCTTTTCCTCAGGAGAATTTCTGGCGGATGACAATCTTTGCGCAAAAATAACTCGGCTGGATGAGGAAGTAGCTCCTCTGGAAGACCTACGGCTCCAATGGCTTTACGCCATGGCCGTCTTTAAGGCGAACAGGGATGCCCCTTTGCGCGTAAGGGTAAGGGACAGGATAAAACGCTTTATCAGGGAGCACCGGGTTGATGGATTATTGTTCCCTTTTATTAGAGAAGCCATTCTTAGGCAAACCCGAGAAGCGCAACATGAACTCATGGGCCAGGTTGTGGACATTTTTGAGGAGAATAATCGCTTGATTTATATGTGGATTCAGCTCCTGGACGCGTGGAAGCGTGTTAGACAGGAGCCTCTGACCCTGGGAAGAGCTCCAACTTGTGGAAATGAGCCACATTGCAGCAAGGCTTCTGACGAAAGGGAATTAAATACGGAATGTCCTCCGGATAGGGTTGGCAGGGATGGTTTTTTCTGCGCTATGAAAAGGCTCCTTCATGGATATGAGGGTGGGACGAAAGAGCCGTGGCCTGTGGATACCTTTAAGAATTTTTTAGCCGTAATTGAAGAGGAAACCACGTCCGTAGACGAGGAAAATGAGCCACATTCCTTGCAGGAAAATGAGAAGACGTTAAAATTAAAGGCGTTTCTTGAGAAATTGGATAAAACAGACCAAGTGTTCCAGGAGGAAAACGGGTCGGAACTTCCTTCGAAGGACAGAGATTGGATACTGTTTCATTCGAACCCCAAAAAGGTCTTTGAGATAATGCTAAGCGACTCTCCCTCCCTGGATGACTTAATGGAAAAGGCTAATTTACCCTCTGGGGCCAATTCCGAAATCATCAATTATTTTAAAAAAATAGAGGGATCGCCTTTGTTAAAACGTCTTGGAGATTTGCTTTCCAATATGACGGAATGGCAAAGGGGCGGACTGGAAGAAGCCGTGGAGTTTTTGGTTGAAAAAGTGGGGCAAAGAAGCCCCGCTCTTTTGAGCCGCATTGGGGCAGGCGAACTTAAATTTATTATCAATCATACCTCCGCCTTGATCTCCCTTGGGCGTATTGAGGAGGCAATATCACAGGCGGAGATATTTTTTGTTTCTGATCTTTCTCTTCCCTTTGCCAGCCAATACCGCACAGCCACCAAACTCTTGGAGCGCCTTTCTCGAATGACATCCATGGAAAAATTGCGATATCGGGAGCGGCTCAAAGGCATGCTTCAAGATTCCTCATTCTTTAGAGGACGGGGAATGGATTTTAAAAACTTCGATGAGTCAAAGCTTGAACTTCTTGAGTCTATCACCTCGTTATTTCAAAGCACCTCTCATGAAGAAGAAAAGGCCCAGGAACGGATTATCAATATAGAACGAAGAAACTTGTTGCGACAAATGGAAAGAGACTGTCAATGATTTTTAAGCTGATATTATAAAGAGGAGATTGCTCATGCAAGAAGAAGATTTGGAGCTTCAGTCCCTGGTGCGGAATGCTATACCCCGCCAACCCCAACCCGGGGAATGCCTGAAGGAGGAGGCATTGCGAATGCTCTTAAAACCAAGGAAAGAATTGGCTTCCACTCATATTGAAAGATACGATCTTGCGGTGGATCACCTGTCCAGGTGCCGTGCTTGCTCCATGGAGTTTAAGAAAATTCAATTGGAAGACCCAACCTATATCATCGCCATGGGCCGTTCCGCCGCCACGGAGGCCAAGCTCCGTAAACTCCTGGAGTCCGTTGATCTCAACATCACCCTTGTTACCAACGAGGATACGGGTAAACAGGAGGTGCGGGTCCATTACCTCTCCCCCGCATATTTGTTGCCTCATGAGCATGAGGACATGCATAGATTGATCCTGGAAAGGCTTCTTGAAAAGGGAATGATATCCCCCGATGATAAGGATAACGTGATCATTATGAGGGATGAGCCTGGAGTATCGACGGATTATTCCGGCCAGCTCGACGAAGAGGAACCGCGAAAAAAAACCA
>JAJDAS010000486.1 GCA_029261755.1 Nitrospinia bacterium | reverse complement strand
CCACCCTTCGGGAAAAAATTTTACCAAAAGGTTCCAATCTTCTTTTAACATGAATACCTCCTTTGCCTTGACATCATTGATAACAAGGAAAGTATATCATATCTTGCTATATTTAAAAACTTCTTAAGTTAGCGCATATGAGGCGTAGCCCCCGGTAATAAGAAAAAAAATATTAACGCCCTGAAAGGGTGAAAGAAATGGGGCCGTTTGGGTTATTCACTTCCATTCCATAAAAATCCCACCGATTTGCGCGCAACCTTTCACCCCTTCGGGGCTTGCAATTTATGTATTTTTCAGTCTTCCGGGGGCGCCATCCCCTTTGCGGACTTACCCCCCCCTATATGCTTTCGGCCCTTTTGGCCTTAAAAACTCTAATAGCTTGTGGGTGAAGATTAGCTCTTGAGAGGGGTGGCCGCCTTCTGGCCGGGGTGTTAAATCCTGCTGCGTTATCGCTTGAAAGAAAGCGCATTATGAGGGCATTTCTCCACGCAGGTCCCGCAGTTAGTGCAGGTGGGAGATGTGAGATCGTCCATGGCGCTGTTCCCCATGGAGCAAACGGAAACACAGGTGCTACATTTTTCGCATCGACTGGGATCCCTCTCCACTCTCAAACTGTTTCTGAAAACTAACAGGGAGCCCAAGGCTCCGATGGGGCATAGGTATTTGCAATAACCCCGCCGTGCGATGGTGATTTCGACAAGTAAGATTAATCCCACCACCAGGATTTCTGCCCCTAAAGTCTGGCCGATGGTACCCCCTACTATCCCCCGGCAGATAGCCCCCACCGGACATATATAACATAGCAGAGGAATACCGAAGAGAAAGGAGCCCACCAGTCCACCAATGAGGAAGGTAAGGAGGAGGGTCCGGCCTCTTTGTCTTGAAACAGGTGAGGGAAGCTGGGTGGAGCGCCCATGGATTTTCCCGGACAACTTGGAGCCCCACTCTGATGGCGCGCCCTGTGGACAAACCCAGCCGCAGAACCCGCGTCCAAAAAGAGCGAAAGAAGCCAAAGGCAGTACCACGAAAAGGAGCATGGGAAGAGAGAACTGCTTGAGACCCATCATCACCTGCGCCGTCCCGATGGGACAATTAATGCTGACGGGTCCAATACCCAGGGAACACAAAGTCCCCTGCACCACATTCACCTTCAGAAGATTGGCCAGGGAGATTGCGGTAAGGAGTAAAAGAACGCCTAACCATGTAAGCCTGCGGTAAAAAGTCATTTTGAATGTATCAAACCCAATGTTGAGAGGAACAATTAGTAAGAATTAGTGAAGATCAGTGGTTAAAAGGTTCTTGTGCCTTTCTGCCTTTGTGCCTCTGTGCCTTCTTGCCCTTGGCCTTTGCTCCTTTGCGCCCTGCCCTTCACTCCATATACGACTCCAGATCAATGGATTTAGTCTCCGTGGGACAAACATAAAGACAAACCCCGCAACCGACGCAATGGTCTTTATAGATTACAGGCTGAAGTTCATCGTTCAGGTCCACCGCCTTCCCTTTCAACGGACAAGCCCCGTAGCATACTCGGCAAACGATTCCGTTGAACCCTAAGCAAGTCTTTTCGATTACCTTCGCCATCCCCATCTTCACCTCTTCCTTTTTCACTTTGCCGTGGAGTGCTGGGGTGGGGCAAACCGGTGGACACTTCATGCAGAGATAACAGGGCATTTTCAGAGGATCGATTACCGGCGTACCCGCAAGGGTGCCGTCCATGGGAGAAGCAAGGTTAATGGATTGATAGGGGCAGACCTGGACGCATCGTCCGCATTTGATGCACGCCGCTTTGAAGCGTTCCTCCACCAAGGCCCCTGGTGGACGGAGCTGAGTACCGGTGAGACGTTCAAAAAGTTTTGAAAGGAAAGAGGACATTGGTTTGAAATTTTAAAATCTTAAACCAATTAGCCCACGAAATACACTAAACACACTAAAAAAAACTGAATTTGAATTTCTTTCGTGCGATTCGTGTATTTCGTGGGCCAATCTTGCATTCAGGGTTTCCAGCTGTGAGAGACGAATTCTCAAAATCACCATGTAAGGATCAAACAATCATTATATCGGAATACTTGATACGGAGGGAAGAAAATGAAATAGAGTGGTGGAGTACGGGAGTATTGGAGTATTGGAAAAACCCAAGGCAAATGACTCCATTGCATTGTAAAACGAAATCCTTACTCCATCACTCCATCACTCCACCGGTACTGGTAACCCATGAACACATAATTTCTTGTTGCGGCTGCGCCGCGCCGGTGTGTTATAATTCCCTGTTTTATGAAAATCCCCATATCCATCATCACAATGGACCGCAAATCCGTTGCCAAGGACGACGTCCCGGTAAAGAACTTCACGGAAGACCCTTTCTCCCCGTCATTACGGGAAAAGCTGGACATTCTTGCCAAGGCGTCCCATGGGGAGGAATACGGAGAGGAATTTCATCAGGCCAATACCGAGGAGTTCCTGAAAGAAATCGGCCTGGAACTTTTTAAAATCCTCCTGGTGGACGGCAACGGCCATTCCCATTACAACGGGAAGGAAACCCTGGCCCTTCGTATCCGGGAAGAAGCCTTTAGCCTCCTGCCCTGGGAACTCATGCACGATGGACAACAGTTCATCGCCCCCAGGACCGGCGTGTTCCGGGTATACGAATCCAAAGAGGAGTTGAACTTTACCCCGGCTGAAGGAAGGCTGAAAATCACCGCCGGATTCGCCTCCCCCATCCTGGACCCGCGTCTGCCTCCCGAAAGCCCACACCAGCCCCACCGCCTGAAATTCCACCGCGAAATCCAGGCATTGAAAAAGATCAAGGGCATCCCGACAGAACTCCGCATCCTGCATCCCCTCTTCCGAAGCGCTTTTCAGGATATTTGCCAATCGGACGTCCTCCTCTTTTCCTGCCACGGGAACCAGGGCGGCCTGTTGCTGGAAGACAGGTGTGGCCAAGCGGACCCCATGGGCCTCGATTTTTTCCGGGAATTCTTTCCCCTGGATAGCCCCCTGAAGCTGGCCCTCTTCAATTCCTGCCTCACCGCCTCCGCCCAGTACGATAAAAAAGCCGGCGAACTGGCCGGGGTGGCGGATACCTTTATGAAATTGGGACTCCCCACCTCCATGGGCATGCAGTTTTCCATTACCCACGAGGCGGGGGAGATCTTTACCCAAATGATCGTAAAGGGAATATCCGGGGGAGAATCCATACTTGCCGCCCTGAGGCAATACCGGTCCAAAATCCGTATGGAGAGAGTGGGTTTTTCATGGGACTGGGCCGCGCCGGTGCTCTTCGTCCACGAAGAGATCACGAAATCCCTGGAGGATAAACGGTTCATCGGGGAGGGCCAAGGGGAGACAAAGATCCGGGAGAATGAACGTGCCCCCTTTATTGAAATGAGAAAAGACGAACTCTTCGTGGGCAGGAGGCAAGAGCTGGCGGATATTGTCAGGGAGCTGGATTTTGAGGCTTCTCACCCCCACACCGCCTGCCTGGTGAAGGGAATGGGCGGGAACGGCAAGAGCGCCCTGGCCGTGGAATACGCCAACCACTTTTCCCACCTCTACCGGGAGATTCTCTGGATATCGGCGCGGGACGCCCGTCCATCGGACGATGTGATGGAGCATACCGTGGGCGTGGACCCCCTGGCCATCAAGCGAGATCCCAAGAGCTTTTTCCAGGAACTGACCAAAAAGCTGGAGGGAATAACGCTGAAGGGGGAAGAATCCATACAGGACATCCGGGACGCCCTTTTACACAGGCTAAATGACGAACTCCCCCGGCTCCTAATCATGGACAACATGGAAAGTTTCCAGGATTTGGACATGATCCGCCACCTCCTGAACAACATCCCGGAGAACAACCGGGTCCTCCTCACCAGTCGGGAGGAATTGCCGGGTGTGAACTATTTTAAAGTGGAGCTACAAACGCTTGACCGGGAAGGAGCCACGGATTTGATGATCGGTTTCGCGGGTTCCAAAAGGTATCCCCTCCCCGTTCAACTGGTGGAGCCCATTTTCAAAAAGACAGGATGGCACCCCCTCACCATGCGGCTCTTCATCGCCTACCTGGCTAATATGAAGAAGGACTGGAAGGCCATTGAACGGGACCTGGCCTCCATGAAGGGCGAGCCTTTTAAATATGTGCTGGAAAAATCCGTCCACGCCGCCGGGTAAAAGGGGAGGTTCGTCCTGGCCGCCATGACCCTTTTTAATCCCCATTGTTCTCTGGAGACCCTGAAATCCGTCACGGGGCTGGAAAATTTCGAGGATCTGTTCCTGAAATTGCGGGGCAGCTCCCTGGTGGAAACCTACGATGGAGGGCGGTTCGGGCTCCAGGAGTTGGTGAAGCAATACGCCTCGGGACTGCTGGAGCCGCACGAATCTGTGCTATTGCCCCGGTTCCGGGAATATTTTTATGGCGTGGTGGTGGCAAAGGGTTGGGCACTGCAACCCCATATGCATAAAGAAAAATTGGCAAAAATGATGGGGGAGACAAAGGGCCTGCCGGAGGAATTTAAAGGGGAAGGCGGCCTGGCTCTCTTCACTGACATTCTCTATCAACAGACCATGACGGAGTTCGAGCTGGAGAGGCAAAACATCCTCTTGGCCTTTGAATTGCTGATGGAGGATGGGGACGGGGAAAAGTTAAAGGGATTTTTGGATGGGGTTACGGCTTATTTTCAAATCAAGGCATATTGGGCGGATTATATCCGCTTGGCTGAAAAGGCGTTGGCCTTTTTCGAGGAAAAAGGCGATGAAAAATACCAGTCTGCTTTGCTCAACAACCTGGGAGTTTTTTATGGAACCCTTGGGGAGTGGGACAAGACACTGGAATATTGCGGGAAAGACCTGGAAATAAGCAAAAAACTGGGAGACGAACATGGCATGGCACAGACCTGGGCTAACATAGCCAATATTCAACACGCGAAGGGTCACAAGGAGGAAGCCGTAAAGACCGTGAAAAAGGCGCTGGAGGTTTTTGAGAGGCTGGGGGACAGGCTGAGTGCGGAGACGGTGAGGGAGAATTTGAAAATATTTAAGAGCAGTGACGAGTGACAAAGAGCAGTGACAAGTGACGAGTGACAAGAAAAAGCAAAACCGGATTTCACCGCAGAGTTCGCAAAGGACGCAGAGAAAAGATTAAAAAAACATCAAATATTTTTTATTGAATTTTTATGTTTTTTCCTGCCCTTCTTGCCTTCCTAAGCGTTTATTTTTTTGCCTTTCTCTGCGTCCCTGCGTCTGCGCGATTAAAGGTTTTAGCTTTTTTCTTTCAAATATCAGGCCGCCATTATATAATTTAAAAAATCTCTTATTAAGAGGAGGCAATGGAATCATGACCAAATTAATTGTTGAGTCCGATAACGATTGGACAAAAAATAAAATTAAAGACGCTATAGATACAGAAGCTGAAATTTTAAGAAGCGCTATAAAAAGGGTTCAAAACAAACTGAAAGTATTCGAAAATCAATATGGTGAATTTAACAGAGATTCTCTCTATGGAAAAGTCGATGACCTTGAACTATTAGAGTGGGAGGGAGAACTAGAAACCAATGAGAAACTATTTAAAAAAATAGTAACGAATGACAAGTAACGAGTGACAAGAAAAACCAGCAGTGACTCATCACTGCTTTTCATCTCTGCGTCTCTCGTCCCTCGGGCTTTCCCCTGACTTATTCTGTTATTGGGGTCATCTGCTTTTGGCTTAATTTAAGGAAGAACATAAACCATGGTCAGACGTGCTCCATTGTCCCTTGATAGGATATTGACGGGACTATGTACCGACAAATCCTGCTGCCGCTGGATGGGGCTGAATAGCTGAATTTTGTTTTGACATCAGTCCCGCCTTTTGATATGTTCTCGGTGTTCTTTTTAGCCGTTTCAATTCGCGGCAACCTTTAAAACTGGGAGGCTTTATGAAAAAAGCCATTATTTCCTTTTTGATTTCAGGAGCTTTGTTTGCAAGCAACGCCTTTGCCGGGGCGGTTTTTACCACGGAGGAAAAGGATTTTACCGCCGGACAAATGAATGTGGAGACCCAAAAGATTTCCGTTGAAGGCAGGAAGATGAGGATGGATCACCCCGAGCGGATGGGCGGGAAGTCCACCATGATCTATAGGGGCGATCTGGAGCAGGTTTGGAATATAGACCATTCGCGAAAATCTTATATGGTGATGGATAAAAGGATTATGGAGACCATGGGCCGGCAAATGAGTGAGGCCATGAAGCAAATGGAGGAGCGAATGGCGCAAATGCCTCCTGAGAAGCAAAAAATGATGAAGCAAATAATGAAACAGCGTATGCAGCCTCAAACGCCGCCCGAGGAGGCGCCCTCCGTCCTTAAAGATACGGGGATCACAAATACGGTGAATGGCTATCCCTGCAAAAGAGTCGATCTCCTCCGCAATGGCCGGAAGGTCCGGGAATATTGGGTAACCCCATGGAAGAATATTGGGGCGAAAAAAGAGATATTGGAAGTTTTTAAAGATATGGGCAGGTTTTTTGAAAAGATGACGGCCAACAAAAGGAGTTCGGCCATGCAAAAACGGAAAAATCCCTTCAGCGATCTCGATAAACTCAACGGATATCCCGTTTTGGTCAAGCGATTTCAAGGAACACAGGTGACAAGGGAGAGTCTCCTGAAATCGGTGGACAAAACGGAGCTTGGCAGGGCCTTCTTCGAAGTTCCCCCCGGTTATACCAAGATGCGAATGTCGGGCAGGCGTTCTAAGGTAAGGCCATGAAGAACCGGGCAAGGGGTCAAGGCAAAGGGTCAACGCTTTTGGCTTAAGTTAAGCCCTTTTTCCAACTGTTCTACCTCTTTTTTCAACTTTCGGTTCCTGGCTATCTTTCCTTTCATGCTCTCAACAATGCTGCTCACACTGCTGTAATTGGGTATGCCGAATGCCTCCCCGATTTCCCGAAGGGAGTCCCTCCTCAATCGTCTAGCCAGAAAAATGGCCACGTCCCTGGGTTCGTTCCATTTTCCTCGCCTGATTCCCCCAAGGTTGTGTATGTCAATTTTATAAGCCTTGCAAACGATTTGCTTTATTTTTTCCATATCGGGAGCCAGTTTTTTTGTCTCAGGAATTTCCCCCTTAAATAATAATTCAGAAAAACTTTCCTTTACCCAGTCAATAAATTCCAAGGACCCCATGGAGGAAGGAAGCTTTTTTTGTGAATAAAAACTGACCATTTCTTCCGAATCTTCCTCATTTACAAATTTCCTATATTCCGTAAGTCTTGTGGCACTATCCCGGCTCAGCAATGAAAAAACCGCCTCTTTGTTGATCCAGCTCCACTTTACGGAACCGGATAAATACCCTTTGTGGCTGCTCCAGGGATAATCCCCTACCCTTTGAACAAGCCCGGCTCGTATTGGGTTCCTGTGAATATACCGGCTCAAGGCCAAAAGATAATTGTCTCCGTCAATTAAAATGGATTTATACCTTCCTCTGAATACTTGGCCATCGTTCCCATGTTTTCGGTTGAATCTTTGCGTATAAACCCCGTTGATATGTCTCATGGCGCGGGCAAGGTTCCCTTCCGGGGTCTGAATTAAAAGATGGTAATGGTTGGACATCAGACAAAATGCCGTGATGTTTATGTTCCACATGGAAACGGACTCTTTCAGAAGGTCAACGAAGCATTGAAAGTCCTCCGCATCGAGAAAGACGTCTTCTTTACGCCTTCCCCTGTTCATGACGTGATACCAGGCCCCTGGATATTGAATTCTTAGCGGTCTAGACATGAAGTGAGTGTAGCATAAAAAATAAATTTAAGTCAAAAGCAGACTTGACCCCTTTTGTGACATAGCGAGTTGTTAACTAGCGAGTGGAGCCCTTAAGACTGCTTCGCGGACTTAATGATGTGGTGAGAAACGTAGCTCGACAATGCGTACACAGTCTCCTGGGGATTGTACCCTATGGATGTAGGCAACAGACTTGCGTCAGCTACATACAATCCTTTCACGTCATGAGACTCGCCGTAGGGGTTCGTGACGGAGGTCTTAGAATCGGCTCCCATGCGGCAGGTGCCCTGGGGATGGTATGAAACATAACGGTATCGGGCAGGCTCATTCTGCAAAGCGTCGAGAACCTTATCTATTTCCGAAGCATTACGGATTTCCTGTTTGTCTGAAGTTGGCAGATACACTTTCTCTGCTCCAGCCGCAAAAAGGATTTTTGCAATACTCTTCATTCCACTGATCATTAATGGGAAGTCGCCGTCATGCATATCGTATTTGATTTTTTTCACTCCCTTTTCCCAGAGTACCTCTCCGTGGTTTCGGTCATGAATGAGTGAGATACACCGGACATAGTTCTTACATTCCTTCATGTAATCCATGTAGGGTTTTCCGGTTCCTCTTTCAACATTAAAGCTCGCCTCCACCGGCTCGTAAACACCGTTCAGGAGAATGAACCCGCCATCTTCCGGCAGGGTATATTCGTCCACGTAAAAGGAATGCCACGCTCCCAAAAAATTTTGATTGAACCCTGGAAAATAACCTATCGGCGACAAACTGGGGTGACAGGCAAAATTCTTTCCAACCTGGCCACTGGAATTTGCAACGCCGCTCCGCAAAAGAATGATAGGGGTCTGAATAGCACCGGCGGCAAGGATTACCGTAGGCGCATCAACTTGTAAGTCAGCTTTCTTCTCGCCGGTTTTCCGATCAATGATCTCTGCCTGAACTCCCGCAGCTTTACCATTTTTTACCAACGTCTTAACAACGCGGGTATCAGAATAAACTTGCGCTCCCTTTGCAATTGCCCAGGGAAGGTAGGTCACCAACATCGATTGTTTTCTGTCGGTGGCGCAACCCGACAAGCAAGCAGCGCTCAGGGCACAGTCCTTAACGTTCCGTCGGCTTTGTTTCCAGGGCACTTTCGCTTTTTCGCACCCCTCAATGAGTTTCTGGGCTTCTTCGCTGGTTTCGGTATCGGGGTATCGGGCAATAGAAAGGTTTTTCTCGACCTTTTGAAAGTAGGGGAGCATCGCCCCAGGGGTCAGATTGGTCAAACCGAACTTCTTGCCCCATAAGTTCAGATAATAATCCGGTGTGCGGAAACAGACGCCGGCATTTACTACCGTAGATCCACCGACACAGGCACCCTGTAATATGACCGTGTCTCCGGTAAGGTTTGTTTGTCCGCCGGCATCCTGGTACAACTGTCCCATGCCTACTGCCAGCATTTCGGTAAATTCAGAAGAAGGGACGTAAGGTCCTGCTTCAAGAATTACGACCTTTTTTCCTGCATTTGCCAACTCATAGGCTGCGACAGCGCCTCCTGCGCCGGAACCGACAACAACAACGTCGGCGCTCAGCTTTATATTAGAATCATGAATATCTTTTGCCTGGGTTACCGGTATCCCGTGGGTTGCTACAGGAGTGTCCATATTAGTTCCTCTTGATTTTAAAATTCCTAATAAATTCTACGCCGGGCATGAGTTGTATTTTTAGGCGGGTAGTGGCGCGTTTCCATATGAAGGTGTATCCGTCCCCTTTGTAGCAGGTCCATCATATCCCACAGCCGGCCAGGTCTTCGGGTTCGACCAATAGGCTAAACCAGCCAGTTTTTTCAAACCCACAACGATCCCTCTTTTTGCCGGGGTATCGGCATTTGCCCATGCGTCACAAAATGCTCTCGCCTCACTGTCGGACAATTCCGTGAAACGTTTATTATTGAAAGAAGATTGCGGCCCCGCATCAAAAAACTCAATGCCGCCTTTCAGTCCTGCGAGAACATGGGGCGCCATTCCTGCCAGCAAAGCAGCGTCAAGGGTTTGCATAACGGGAAGTTCAGCAGGATTAGGTAGTTGAGTCCCTGCAGTGGGCATATGAGCGTCAATCAAACGTTGAAATACCTTGTATTCGTTAAGAGTCATGTGCTTAACACCTTTCGGCACTGCTTCGGAAGCTGCTTCAGCAGTCCCAGCGGAGCCTAAAAATGACCCTCCAACACCCATCGTCCCAACAGTTATAGTAGCAATCTGAAGAAATCGACGACGGCCCATCACGTTCCGGGGATTTTGAGTTTCATACAAATTCATTATTTTGTGACCCATAAGAAATCTCCTGAGTTATCAAAGAAGAAGAACTAACAAAAGATTGCTTCAAACATTTATAGCGATTTTACACTATCTGAACGAAATCGCAAAAGAAAATTAAGTGTTTTCATTTTTGGCTCTTGGAAGAAACGAAGGGCAAAAGGCCGCCATGTTTATGTTCCACATGGTAGCGGGCTCTTTCGAGAACTCAACGAAGCATGGAAAGTCCTCCGCATCGAGAAAGACGTCCTATTTACGCCTCCCTCTGTTCATGAATACACCCTTAACGCGAGCATTTTGGATTGCAGGCAAAATTACTCGCGAGTATTTTTGACATGAGGCGAAAATACTCGTATTACCAAATATCAGCTAATGGGAAGAAGGATTATGTCTCGGCAAATAATATCAGGGTATGTCCGACGGTAACGTATTTAGGAATAGCTCAAGAATAACTTCGCCATTTTGGAATTAGAAATTTTATACTTGATCTTTTGAAAACAAAGATCCCGACAATCTCCTTCAGCTAATATGCCTATAAAAACAATGAGTTAGGCTAAGTTTCGGCAGACTT
>JAJDAS010000485.1 GCA_029261755.1 Nitrospinia bacterium | reverse complement strand
AAAACATAAAAATGCACAAGAGGGAACTCTCGTCTTTGTTGCAAGATAATTTCCAATTGTTTGCTGATCAAAAAACCTAAAACCATTTCGCAATGGGTATATAAGGCTAAAACTGAGTGAAAAAGGTAAAGTATACTTTCAAAGGCTCCGGGAAAAAAGCAAGATCGAAGGGATAGCGGAATTAAGCCCGCATGCGGCCTTTCACCGGATGAAGCAAGGGATTGCCCTGGCATGGGAACAGAGGGAAGTGGAATTGGAATGGATAACGCCGCCCAGCCGGTTGAAGTATAAAGGATTGGCTATGCTGCTTAAGATCGATACCCAATAGATTGAATCGAGTAGACCGGTTTCTCCTGTTGCTTCAGGTTGAGGTTTGCTTTCTCTATAATTGCCGCATGGTTTCCCGGCTGTGCCACAATATTTGAAGTTCCCTGTACCTGTGGAAAAACACAAGGAAGTATTACTTGCCTGCCTCTTATTCATTTACTACTCCTTCTAGTTTTTAAAGATTTTTTCATTTCCATATTTTCCCATCTTTACCACTACCTTACGTTTTACTGCCTTCTGTTTTCTGTATCTTACCGTCTTCGCACCCTTGCTTTTTCCGTCCTCCGCCTTCCGCTTCTCCCTTTTCTATTTCTAAATTTCTACTGCACACTACGAGGTCCCTGGATATTCTACAAATCGTTTCCCTGGTGGATTGCAATAAAAGACGCAACCCCATTTCCGCATCTTCGGAAAAACTTTCATCACGGCCACATGCGTGGATTTCCTCCGCAAGAGATATACGGCAGGCAACCATGTCCAGTTCGTTGGCGGCGTCCATCAATATGATTCCCGTTTTTTCATTAATAGAGTTCATTGAAGTCTCTTTTGTTCCCATTAAAACCATTTTAATTATGAATAATGATGAAGAAGTATGAATATATACTGTAAGTTAACAATTGTCAAGAATTTTATTTAATGTATAATAAAAAACATGAAAAAATTAAATTTGAAGAAAACCGAACGCTTTACTGTCGCTACCACTCCGTTGCTCTTAAATACCATCAAAAAAGTTGCGGAGAAAAATGAACGGTCAGTGAATTGGCAGGTAGAACGTATCCTGAAAGACTGGCTTATTGAGAAGGGCTATTTGAAGAAAGAGGACGTTTAGCCCCTTAGTGCATTGTGATTCTGGGAATTCATCTCTCACAATAGATAAATTTCAGGTTGCAGATTTGAGGTAGGTTTTTGTTGTTGTAAATACGCAAAAACCTTAACTAACTACATATTTGCATAGGAATTCGCAAAAAAAACAATTTTAATTTCCCTTCCCTACCACTCCTTCATTTCCCTCTCATTTCAAAATCAAGCATTCCGGTTGGAACCAGAGGAGTGACTGAGCAAGTATATTTTGACTGTTTCCTAATTTATTCATCTTAACGTAAATATTGGCCGGGCAACCAAATGAATATTAAAGAGCTTAAATTAATTCTTGAGGAAGGTGAAGGGTACACAATTGAATTCAAGGAGAATGTCAATTCCGACCTTTCAAGAGAATTTGTGGCCATGGCCAATTCTTCCGGCGGAAGAGTATTTCTGGGTATAAGTGATGCAAATGAAATCATTGGCATTGATGCCAACAACTCTCTTTTGTCAAAAATTCAGGATATTGCCGGTCATTGTGACCCTGCCGTTGACATAAGAATTGAAAAATTTAGGAACATACTGATCATTCACGTTAAAGAGGGGGTGAATAAACCCTATCGTTGCACAAAGGGTTTTTATATTCGCAATGGAGCGAATACGCAAAAGCTTACCACTCGCGAAATTACCGAGTTTATACAGGCGGAAGGTAAAGTGCGTTTTGGCGAGCTGCTATCCATGGACGTAAACTTTGAGAAAATATTTGATGAGGAATTGTTAGATAGGTATCTTGGTTTAGCCAAGGTATCCAAGACAATGAACAACATCTCTATTCTGCAAAATTTAGGGGTGTTACAGGTGAAAAACAGTAATCCGATTTTGAATAATGCCGGTATACTGTTCTTTGCAAAAGATCCCACTCGCTACCTGCTTCACGCTTCCATAACCTGTGCCTTGTATAAGGGAACAGAAAAAATCACCGTACTTGACCGTAAGGATTTATCCGGGAATCTTATTCAAAATATAGAAGACTCAGTAATTTTTCTGAAAAAGCACCTGAACTTAAGCTATGAAATAACAGGTCTTCGACGTAAGGAAATACTTGAAATCCCGGATGTAGCTCTTAGGGAAACCGTTGTTAATGCCGTATGCCATCGTGACTATTTTGAACAAGGGGCCAATATCATGGTTGAGATTTTCGACGACCGCGTTGAAATTTCAAATCCGGGTGGTTTGCCCAAAGCTCTTGCACCAAAGTACTTTGGAGTGCGGAGTATCCGGCGTAATCCGATCATTGCCTCTCTTTTGCATCGGGCCGGATATATTGAAAAAATGGGGACTGGTATTAACCGGATAAAACAATCCCTTAAAAAAGCCGGTGGCCCTGACCCGGTCTTTAATTTTGACAGCTTTTTTACCGTTATTTTCAAGCGGACACAAGAAAAAACCGTGGAGAGCGAGAAAACTGTGGAGAAAACTGTGGAGAAAATCCTTGATTCAATTTCAGCCAACCCGAGCATGACAATAAACAAATTGGTTGAAGAAACAGGATTATCTAGAAGAGGGGTTGAATGGAATTTAGATAAATTAAAAAAAGAGGGGAAATTAGAACGTATAGGTCCTGATAAAGGCGGCCACTGGAAAGTTAGAACATAGGTAACTCTCAGGTTCAATGTTCACGGTTCCAGGTTAAAAACCTAAAATTTAACCGCGAATTACACGAAGTTCACGAATTAAAAATTAAAAAATAATCTGTGTCATCTGTGAAATCTGTGGTAAGAAAGCTTTTGTTCTTTATTTTGTGGTTGAAAAATTCCAAATAATTTTACTCAGCTTTTAAACTTAACATCATCCAAATCCCCAAACTCGTCGTCCTCTTGCTCCGGGGAATCCGGGACATTGAAGGCCAGGTTTACTTCTTCCGTCTGAAGGTTCATAGATGGTGCCGGTTCTTCCGCTGCAAGGCTTTCCCCTCTTACAACAAACTGAGAGGCTGCTTTCTTTAACTCCTTGGAAAGATTGGTGAGATCGGTGGCCAGGGAGGCGAGGCCGTCCATGGATGTGGCTTGTTCCTCCGTAGCGGCGGCAGTTTCCTCCGTGGCGGCTGCGTTACTTTCGGCCAATTTTGCCAACTCATCAATGGCCGCCACCATCTTCTCCACTTCCTGAGTCTGGCTCCCGGTAACGGAAGAGATCCCCCGGATTTCGCTCACCATGCCGATAACGCCGTTTGCGATGGTTTTTAAAGCGGTGCTGATTTTTTTAAGGACCTGACGGCCTTCATTGATGCCACTGGTGGCCGATCCGAAAGATGTTACAATCAATTGGTGTTCTTCCTGAATATCTTCAATGATGGTCTGGATTTTATCTGACAACTCTCGCGTGGTATCAGCCAGTTTTCTCACTTCGTCCGCCACCACCACGAATCCTGCTCCATATTCTCCAGCCCTCGATGCCTCTATGGTTGCGTTTAGGGCCAGCATGTTGGTTTGTTGTGATACATCCGTGATCAGGTGAGAGATCTTGTTGATCTCCGTTACCTTCTTTACAAACTGTTTGACCAAATTGATGGAACCGTCAATTTTGGAGAACGCCTCCTCCATTTCCGTGGAGGCAGAATCGGAAGCGCTTCCTGCCTCTCTGGCCCTTAACCCCATATCTTCAGCCTTTTGCGCCGTGGCCTGGACCTTGTGGTTGATGGCTCCCGTTCCTTCCGCCATTTTGTTCATGATTTCCGAGGCGTTGTCCACCAGCAGGGACTGCTTTTCCGCCCCCATGGAAATACTTTCTATGGAAGCGGAGATTTCCTGGATGGTGGATTTCATCTCCTGTGCCAGAGTGGAAAAGTCGCCGGCAGACTCGGAAACTTGCCTGGAGGAGTATTTCATCTTTCCCACCAAATTTCTCAGGTTGGCGATCATCTGGTTGAAGGCATTCACCAGGGCTCCGATTTCATCTTTCGATTGGATGAGGACGTCTTCCACCAAATCGCCTTTGCTAACCACCTTGCTGGCCTCCACTAGTTTATCAATATCCCTGGTG
>JAJDAS010000484.1 GCA_029261755.1 Nitrospinia bacterium | reverse complement strand
GTCGATGTCAAAGCAGTGATAGAAGCCGCCATAAAACTTGTGGAAGTTTACTTGAGGAAAAGCTCAAGTAACTTCAAGGTGACAACCAATTCTCTGCCGGTGATTAAGGGGAACTTCCGGAAATTGGAGCAGGTTTTTATCAATCTGATTATCAATGCTTGTCAGGCTTTGACTGCTTTTAATCAGGCCATTGAAATAAAAGGCGATTACGACAGGTCTGGAAATATGGTTGTTATAAGAATCATGGATGAGGGAAGAGGGATGGATAAGGACACTGTAAGAAAAATCATGGAACCTTTTTTTACCACCAGGGAAAAGTCGGGTGGGACCGGGCTTGGCGTTTCCATTTCTTATGGTATAATTCGCGACCACGGCGGTAGTTTGAAGTATGAGTCGATTATAGGAAAAGGGACCACGGTCATAATAGAACTGCCAGTGGCTATACCCATCAAGAATTAGGGACGGGTCAGAAATGACTTGGTGGTTTCACGCTCAGTTTTAGGTCAGGCTTGGCCGATTCGATTGATCGAAACCGCAGTATAAGTCAAGTACAGCTCCCTTTATGACGGCGGAGCCAAATGACAATGAAGCAATATGAGCGTAAATGACTCTTTTATTAGTATTTCATTAAGATGTAGGCCTTTCCTCCCATATGATAACCTTGAATAGATGAAAAAGGCATATGCGTATTAATCTTAAATTTCTTTGTTTTATCTTTTGGTAAACTCCCAAAACTATTATTTATTCTCTTAACCTGTCCGTTATTCAGAACCAATTGCAAATCGAGGTTTACCCTTACGTCAACATTCCAAGAATTTGTTATCTTCCCCGAAACGACTCCATTTCCTGCGGCATCTTTGGTCAAATTGAGGTCTGAAAAATCTACTTTAGGTATTATGGGAGCCGGAGCCGGCACATTGGGATTTTTAGAAGGGTATTGAAATTTGTTTTGAGAAGGCTTATTGCTTTTAAAAGTTTTTGCAGGAGAAAGATTTTTATTATCTTTAAACTTCATCACTTTATCTGTTATTTGATCTTGAGAACACGGTACTTCTTGGAACGATAATTGCCCTGCACTGTTACGGCACTTATAAATTTGGCCTGCAAAGATAAAAGAGGTTTCACCAAAAAGAAAAATAGTTAAAATAAAGAGTAAGAAATAAGCCGATCTGGTTTTTGAGTGCATTTTAATTTCTCAATAAAAAAAAACAGGCCCAAACCCGTTGCAATAATTTGGGAATGGACCCTGCGGACGCTAAATCTCAAGGCATAACTAAACTGGCGACATAATGATCCCAAACCTGGAGAGCCCCTGAAATCAATTTTTCCTGGTATACCGTTTCAATGCTGCTTTGGCATAGGGGTTTTCGGGTTCGAGTTCCAGCATCTTGCGCCACTCCGAAAGGGCCATATCGGGATACCCGGAATCGGCATAGGCAAAACCAAGCTGGTACCGGTATCCTGTATTTTTCGGTGCAAGCTTCACCGCATTTTCCATATAGATTCTTCTCCCGTCATGGTCCCCTTCCAACTGATGAATACGGCCCAATAAGAAATGCGCATGATGGTCCGCCGGCTGAGTGGTTACAATGTTTTCAAGGAGCCCCTTCGCCTCTTTATTCCTTCCCTGCCGCAGGAGTTTTGCCACTTTTTTTGATGGCACGGCAATATCCGCCTCCTTCTTCTCCCATTCCTTCTCCTCTTCAACCGGTCCTTCGGCAACTGCCTTTCCGGCTGGTTCTCCGCAATCCTTTTTCATGGCGGTCAGTCTGCCACCCGTAGCCTTAGCAACTACCTGCTTCGTTTTATTAAGTGCAATGCGTTCATTGGGCTCAGGGAGCGTAGACAGCATTTGGCGCAAAAGGTCGTCAGTTGTTTTAAGCAGTTCAACATCCCGGAGATTCCTGGATGCCTGGACGGCGTTGACTATTAATCCGATGGGCTCAATGGCAAACCCACCCCCTCCATGGGTGGTTTTGTGCCTGGCTTTCCAGTGGTCCTGGCCGTCGGATGCTTTAACCAGTCTTGCCTCAAGCTGCACCGTAACCCGAGAATAGATGCCTAGATAGGTGCGGCCAAAATCGGTGATTTTGCCGTAAATGAGACCATCCACATCCAGCATGGTCCCAAGTTTGGCCGGTGATAATTCCAGGAACTTACGATTTTGGAAAATTTTATTCCTTTTTAAAATGGAATCTACATGGAATATTTCCACATCCTGGTATTTCTTTGAGGAAAAGTGGTTGTAAAAATAACGCCGCACGATCTCGAATGCCTCCTCTGAGTTTGTCAGGTTTTCAAAGGGGAGCACGGCAACCTTCAAAGGCGCATTTTTAGAAAAACCGTCAACTATTTCCAACTGGTCTATTTTTTCGGCTTCCTGGAACTTGGGCTCTTCATTTTTTTTCGCAGTAGAAGTGCAGCCGTTTGAGATAATCGCCAGAATGCAAATTAGCGAACAGCACAAGAACCGTTTTTTTAGAATTATCATTGTGGTTTATTCCTTTGCCTTTCTCTGTGTTCTCTGCGAACTCTATCGGATTATTCTTAAATATAGCAAAAAAGTGCCGTGGCTTTGTGATTATGTATTTTCATCTTAGGCGAATTTTTTTTCTAAAAACTCATAAACCCGTTCACGCATGCCGTCATAATTGAGTAAACGAGCCTTACCGCCGTCATCGGTTTCGGCCCAATAGACTTCCCCTTTTAATTTCTTGAGGAGCGTGTCATCAATAACCGCGTCCCCTTCAACCGTGATAGGGAGTGCGCTCCAAATGCCTTTATCCTCAAACAGGGAACGAAAGGAATTGATCTGCTCTTCATCCGACTGGATCCGCTTTTGAATTAACTCCAAAGTATCACTTTTGCGCCGTTCCAGCTTTCCGCCGCATTTATCACACACTCCCTCTACCTTGGGCATGTCGAAGTCGCTGAAGCAGGCGGCGCATTTGATACAGGCTTGACGGTTATAACGAACCACGCCATCAATCAGGAAGGCTTTGGGAACATCCAGATATAAGACGAGGTCAAGGTCAATTTTGTCCAAAACTAATTCCGCCTGGGCTCTGGTTCTCGGAAAACCGTCAAGAATAAAACCGCTTTCCAGGCAATCCCTTTGGCTCAATCGATTCAAAACCACGGGAATCACAACCTCATCCGATAGGAGAGTGCCCTGTTCGGTTGTCTCGATTATTTGTTTGGACAATTCAGAGTCCGGGTCCTTACGCACCTGTTCGCGCATAATCATTCCCAAACCTATATGCAAAAGACCCAGGGCCTTAAGGTCCTGGGCTCTGTTGCCTTTACCGCTTCCTTTCAAGCCAACGAGTAATATCTTCTTTCCTTTCATTATTTGTTTCAGTCTCTCTAAGTCCATAATCGCAGCTCTCCTGCCTTTAATAAGGGTGAAGAATGAAACGGACATTTTCCATGCCCCTTGAGAATTTGAAGAACTTTAACAAAGTGGGACCTGAAAAGCAATTGCAAAGCCATGAATTATAGACCTTAATAGCATGTTGGAGGCGCTTGAAGCGCGCATGGGCAGGCCGGAAGCTAAAATCACGAAGAAAGTTTGTATGCGTTCACGGGTTTTTCCGTACGCCTTAAAAGGTTGCCGTTTACCAGTACCGGTGGAGTAATGGGGCCAGGATTTCCGTTTTACAATGCAATGGAGTCATTTGCCTTGGCATCCACCATGTTAAACCGGACGCTTATTGGCCTTGGGTTTTTCCAATACTCCGCTACTCCACCACTCCATTACTCCCTCTATGAATGGGATAGCAACTTTCTTTTACTCGGTAGCCATGCCCCGTGAACAGTTACGAAAGTTTTTTGACTTTCATGCCTTATTTTGCTAATCTTTTTTAATTTTGGAGCTAATGATGAATGTCAATTTTCTTTTTACTTTTACCTTCTTTTTTTATCTTTTTGGTGTATGTGGTGCTTTCGAAGGCCCCAAGAATACCAAAAACTTCCCTTTACAGATAGTCCCCCAAAAATCAACGTCCTTTCAAGCTCCATCTCTTTCACTAAGTAATCTGCAAGTTTCGGTTCAGGGTAGAAATGTTCAATTTAGGTGGGACCCTTCTCACGGGGCCTTTCAGTACAAACTTTACTGTGGAACAGAATCCAGGGCCTATGGAGCCACTCCGTTTTACCAGGGACCTGGAACTAGTCACGCAGCACCAAATGTAAAGCCCAACACCTATTACTGCGCAGTGAAATCCTACAACATTTCCGGAGTTGCAACACCCTATTCCAATGAAGTTATTGTTAGGGTTTTAACTCCAGCACCGGCTTTGGCCGCCTCCAAATTAAAAGGTCGTGTAAATGGTACTAGCGTTCATATTAATTGGAGTATGTCTCCAGGGGCCACTCAATACAAACTTTTCTGTGGGACAGCACCTAAGGCCTATGGAGCCACTCCTTTTTACCAGGGCTCTGGAACTAGTCATGTAGCACCGAATGTAGCGCCCAACACCTATTACTGCGTAGTGAAGGCCTACAACGATGCTGGAGCTACAACATCCACTTCCAATGAAATTGTTCTTAGAGTTGCTTCAAAAGGAAAGCCTAAGCCAGGTAGCTTTTGTTACACCACTGAGAGTAAGGATGATTACGGCCAAGTTTTCTGCACCTCGAACCATAACCCTAACGCCGATACCGCATACTGTAAGGAAGGAAATACTTGTGCTTGTCGAGTTGGAAACTTAGTTAAGATCGAAGACACCTATACTGGCGCTGGTCGGTCTAGAACTCACAAAATCTCTTATACCTGTAGATAATCTTAGTTGCCACCCGGAAGAATATTAAAAAAAGATTGAGAAATAAGCCGGGAATGGCTCTTATTTTGTAACTACTACAGGTGTTTAGTTTGAAGACTGAAGTATATCATTTATTTAGCAAACCGTCTCTACCCGAACCATATTGGTGGCGCTTGAAGCGCGCATAGGCAGGCCGGAAGTTAAGATCACCCGGTCTCCTTTTTTTATAAGTCCCTTATCCTTCAGCAAGCCAAACATAAATTTCAACGGTTCTTTCAGGTCCGCCGCCCTCCGAATCCAAAAAGGGTAAACTCCTCGAAGCACACACAATCGTCTGGCTTCGTCATGACTGGTGGTAAAGGCAAAAACCGGGATATTGGGTCTCGGCCTGATAATTTGCCGCACCGTTTCCCCCGACTCGGTAAAGGCGAGTATCGCCTTGGCCTTTAGTACTTCCGCCAATTGGTTCGCCGCGTAAGTCACTCCTCTGGTGATGGAAACCTCCGCCCCTTTGGGATCCCGCCACTGCAGGATAGAATGGTGATGGTACTGGTAATCTTCAGTTGTCAGGGCCGTCCGGGTCATGGTCTTCACGGCCTCTATGGGATACGCCCCCACTGCTGTTTCAGCGGAGAGCATCACCGCATCCGTGTAATAACTAACTCCGTTGGCGACATCCGAAATTTCGGCCCTGGTGGCCCTGGGGTTTTGAATCATAGACTCCAGCATCTGGGTGGCGATAATCACCGGTTTACCCACTCGGTTCGCCCGTTTTAATATGTCTCTTTGCACAATGGGGACTTGTTCGAAAGGTATCTCAACCCCCATGTCGCCCCTAGCCACCATGAGCCCGTCCGCCTCGTTGATAATGGCGTCAAGATTTTTCACTGCCTCGTGGCGTTCAATCTTGGCGATGATCTCCGCTCCATATCCTTCTTCCCGGATAAGGCGCCTGAGCGTCCTTATCTCCTTGGCGTTCCTGACAAAGGAAAGAGCTACAAAATCGACCCCTGCTTGGAGGCCGCATTTTAGGCACTCTTTGTCCTTTTTGGTGATGGGAGAGGCGGAAATGGACCCTTCCGGCAAATTGAGTCCTTTGTTATCAGACAGGGTCCCGCCGTTCAGGACCTCCACGGTCACTTTCTTTCCGTCAATTTTTTTGACCTGGACGGTGAGGTTGCCATCATCCAGTAAAATACGATTTCCTACATTTACATCATGGTGAAACCTTTGGTATTGGATAGGGATTATTTTATTATTCCCAATAATTTTTTCCGTGGTAAAAACAAGGCGGTCTCCCCGGGATATTTCTATAAATCCGTTTTCAAATTTCCCGATGCGTATTTTCGGCCCCTGGAGATCAAGAAGCACCGCCAGATAAGTGTCAAGAGTTTTTTCAACGCGCCGGACGCGGCTGATCATTTTTTCTATTCCGGACAAATCTCCGTGGGAAGCGTTAACGCGAAATACATTGACCCCGGCAAGGACAAGTTTTTTTATCATTTCCGGTGAGTTGGTGGCCGGTCCCAAGGTCGCGACTATCTTAGTTTTTTTCATTATTCCTGTCTCCTGATGTTTAATATTTGAAGAAGGAATATAACACACTTTCCCGCCAGGTTTGAAATTAGAGTTAAAAATCTCCTGCACCGGTATTAGCGGCCATGTAGCCACAGAAATTAATCCAGCCTGACAGAAAAAAAAAAACCTTACCCTTCTGCTCCATCTGGTTTGGTGTGGACTTTGCCCAATACCTGTGTCAAAATATCAGGCATCACCAGTAAGTAGCCGGTACACCTGACACCAAGCAACAGCCGGTAATTCAACCAAACCAGGGTGCAAAAAAACAAGGAGATATGGAATGGGAACAAAGATTACATGGGATGAAATGAAAAAAAAATTTCCCAATGAGTGGTTGCTAATTACGGACTATGACTTAGATAAATCTGGCCATGTCCTTGCGGGTGTGGTTGATCGACATTCAAAAGAAAAAGATGACGTTTATCGATTCCCTGCATTAAACAAGTCAACTGCTTTTCGGTTTACTGGAAAATCTACATTCATCGGGTTGAGAAGTCATGCAGGAAAACATAACAACGTTTGACACGAACGAGGATCATATTCATATTGAGTTTATTGTAACGAATCCGAAAGGCATAAAACATAGTGTTGCTGGAATTTTAGATACAGGAGCCCCAAATACGGAATTTTCTGATCAATTTTTAGTTTGCGCCGACTTTCTTGAAAATAAAAATGAGACGGAAATATTGAGGCCGGGTTTGCAAACTCAACAATATGGAAAGATTATGTTACCTTCAGTAACTATATGTGGGCATCAAATAGATTCTTTCGAAATTTTCGTTTCCCAGTTTGAAAAGGCCTGGGGTATTGATGCCCTGATTGGCCTCGATTTTTTTCGTCTTTTTTCAGTTGAGATTGATTATTCAAAAGGAACATTGAGGACAGCACCATACGTAAATCTTTTGGAGTTCTGAGTCGTAATCAGAAATATCTCTTTTATTCGTTCGGACTTTAGGAATTAACAGACTGATATTCCTCTGCTTTATGGCGAATTATTTCGCCTTCAATCATGTAGATAACGTCTTCCGCTATATTGGTGGCATGGTCGGCAATCCTTTCCAGATGGCGGGATGATGACAACAGGTGCAATAAACTTTCCAGTTGCGGAAGGTTTTCTCTAATTGCATCTTGAATCTGGCTGAACATTTCTCGGTTCATGGCATCCACCCTATCGTCCAAGGCCAGTACGTGGCGGGCAAGTTTTGCATCCATATTGATAAGAGCATCCAGGCTTGCCTTGAGCATAAGTTGGACTTCTTTTGTCATGCCGGTAAAGTCCATGGGAATATCGATTTTTTTATGTTTCGCTAGAAATACCGATCTCTCGGCTATATTTACGGCCAGGTCCCCTATTCTCTCCAACTCGTTGTTGATTTTTAAAACCGCTATGATGAACCGGAGATCTATGGCTACAGGTTGATGTAGCGACAATATCTTCAGGCAATCCTCTTCCAATTCCACCTCTTTTTTATTTATCTCAAAGTCGGCTTCGATCACCTCCCTGGCGAGTACGGCATCCCATTTCGTTAAAGAGCGGACGGCCTTTTGAACGCTTTCTTCGGCCATAGCGCTTAGAGTCAGGATTCCCTTTTTCAGTTTGTTGATTTCCCTTTGAAAATGCATTCCCATAGCTCTTCCTTATTTATAAAGTCATTGAGACATTGAACCATTGAGTCATTGAATCATTTAGGGATTGAACAAAATCAATCTCTCAATGACTCAATGTCTCAATGATTCAATGACTTACTTAGCCGAACCTTCCGGTTATATAATCTTCCGTCTGTTTTTTTGCGGGTTTGGTAAAAATATTTTTTGTCTTCCCGGCCTCCACAATCACTCCATTATAGAAAAAGACGGTATCATCCGAAACCCGGCCCGCCTGCTGCATGTTGTGGGTCACAATAACCACGGTGTAATTATTTTTTAAATCCACTATAAGCTCTTCGATTTTGGAGGTGGCCGCCGGGTCCAGAGCTGAACAGGGTTCGTCCAAGAGGAGGATCTCCGGCTCAACGGCCAGCGCTCGTGCAATACACAACCGCTGTTGTTGTCCACCGGAGAGCGCTAAAGCACTATGATTCAGTTTGTCCTTTACTTCATTCCAAATAGCGGCTTTTTGTAGACTGGTTTCGACAATTTTATCTAAGTCCTGTTTGGAGCATCCCCCTTGGAGGCGGGGGCCATAGGCGATGTTATCATAAATTGATTTGGGAAAGGGATTAGGCTTCTGAAAAACCATTCCTATCCGTAAGCGAACCTCAATGGGGTCAACTTCACGTTGATAAAGGTCCTGCCCTTCGAACAAAACCTTCCCGGACAAACGAAAATCGCGAATAAAGTCATTCATCCGGTTAAAGCATCGAATAAAAGTGCTTTTACCACAACCTGAAGGGCCGATTAACGCGGTGATGCGCCGGTGTCCAATCTGTAAATTGTTGTCATGCAAGACCTGCGCTGTACCATACCAGACGTTGTGATTTACCACCTCCAAAACGGCGTTTTTTCCCTCATTCATTACTGTTCATCTCCTTTTACCAATTAATTTTCTTGCTCAAACGATTGCGAAGCCATATGGCCATGGCATTCATGGATAGAAGCGCTACCAATAACACAATGATGGCAGCGGCGGCATTCACCGCGAAAGCGTGTTGTGGGCGGGATATCCAGTTAAATGTCTGTATGGGCAATACGGTGAAGGGTGAGAATAATCCATCCGGCAAAAAAGGCACATAGGTCAAGGCGCCGATCATGATCAGAGGCGCCGTCTCCCCTATTGCCCTGGATAAGGCCAAAATCGTGCCAGTAAGAATACTCGGCAACGCCAAAGGCAGCACCTGACGCCAAATGGTCTGCCATTGGGATGCGCCAAGGGCGAAAGATGCCTCGCGTATGGAACTCGGAACAGCCCGGAGAGCTTCCCTGGACGCTAAAATAATGATGGGTAGAATAAGCAAAGTCATGGTTAATGATCCGGCAAGTAAACTTCTTCCAAGGTTTAACCATCGAACAAACAACTCCAAACCTAATAAACCGTAAATTATTGATGGCACGCCCGCCAGATTGGCTATGTTTATTTCGATCAATCCGGCAAAAAAATTCTTTCTTCCTGACTCCTCAAGGTAGATGGCCGCGCCAACTCCTATGGGAAAGGCAATCGCCGCCGTCAAAGCAATCATGCAAATGGTCCCCACAAGAGCGGAATATATTCCCGCCCTGGCCGCTCTTCTGGAGGGAAAACTGGTAAGAAAATCCCAACTCAACCGTGGATAGCCGGTGATGACGATATCTATG
>JAJDAS010000483.1 GCA_029261755.1 Nitrospinia bacterium | reverse complement strand
TGAATGATACACTTGACCGCAAAAGATCTCTCAGAATGAAAAAGTGGAAAAGATAATAGTTTGTTGTGGTGACCTAAGGGGAAAATGATCGCTATTCGGTCATTTTTTTTATTTTCTCCTAAAAATCGCTCAATTTAGGTTGGAACAATCCCGGGAGGAGGACAGCTTTTTAAAAAGTAAATTTACCAACCGGGAACTTTATCAATGGATGATCGGCCGAATTTCCACGGTCTATTTTCAAACTTATAAACTGGCCCTGGAGATGGCCCTGGCGGCCCAGGCGGCCTACCAATTTGAATTGGACCGCGAGGACCAGTATGTCACCTTCAGTTATTGGGACAGTCTGCATAAAAGGCTGTTGGCCGGGGAGGGTCTTATGTTTTCCCTGAATCAGTTGGAAAACGCTTACCTTGAAAACAATGTGAGAAGGCTGGAGGTAGAAAAGACCGTTTCCATTCTACAGGAATTTCCCCAGCAGTTTTTGGAATTCAAATGGGGCCATAATAATGCGAAAAAAGGGCAGCTCAATTTTACTTTAAACGAGAAGCTCTTCGATTTTGACTTCCCCGGCCATTACTGCCGCAAGATCAAGTCCATTTCCATTTCCATCCCCGCCGTTATAGGTCCCTACCAAAACATAAACGCCACGTTGACACAGACCGGCAACACCGTGGTCCTAAAGCCCAACAAGGATACGGTGAATTATGTGATCTACAAGACCTCATCCAATAACAACGGTACCCAGCCGCCGGAACCCCAAGCCGATACTATCCGGGAGAACTGGGTACCCATGCAGGAAATTGCCGTGTCCAAGGGCCTGGACGACTCCGGGATGTTTGTTCTGGATTTTCGGGATGAGCGCTACCTTCCTTTTGAAGGGACAGGGGCCGTCTCCTCATGGACCCTCAGCCTGTCCCCGGAGACCAACAAGATCAATTTCGATTCCATCTCCGACGTCATTATCAATGTGAAATACACGGCCCTGGACGGCGGAGTCAATTTCGCCAGCGACGTAGAAAATCTGTACAAAGGAACTGAGACACAGTACGGATATTTGAAAGCTAAATGCTTTGATCTCAAACAGGCGTTTGCAGGAGCATGGAACCAAATGTTTATAACGCCGCCGGACGAAAATAAACAGCAAAGGATTTCTTTCCCGGTTACGGACAACATCCTGCTTCCCAATCTTAAAAACGTGGAACTTCACAATATAATAGTCCAAATGGAACTTTCCGGAGATGCGTCGGTAACCTCCACAAAGAGCAAGGAGTTCCTTGGTTTGCAAGCAGGGGGAAAACCCGCAACCCCCATCGTTATTCCGATCACTGATAATTTCGGAGAATTGGACAGCAAGGCCATAAAGAAAATAACCATTGATCCAAATAATCCTCAATGGGACCTTGCTTTTACCATCAGTAATACACCAGAGGCACTACTTAATAAGAAAAAGACGGCCCTGGATGAGACCAAATTGTTGAATATGGCCTTAGTGATCGTATACAGCTCCGATCCCTTTAGCGGTTAATCTAAATGAAAGGAGGTTAATGAACTACCCCGCCGCAAGCAGCGGGGTATCAAAACCTTTAAAAAGCAAGGAATCGCAGCAAGCTGCGGAGAATAAAACCCAAAAGAGATTTAAAATGAGGGATTAGTTATTGTTAGTCTTTATTAATTAAACATATTATCAATCTAAAAAGGAGAACTCATTATGGGTGTTACTTATGATCCAACAACATGCAATACAAAACTTACAAACAAGGGCTATACAGTATGTCAACGTTTGCATTGTTCAAGCCTTGTTGAAACTGAATCAATTCACCTGTTTTGTGCGCAAAAACAAAAAACAGTTTATACGCCTGTCTCTTCATCACAGTATTACAGTCCAATAAGAACTCCTCACTACAAATGGTTCACTACGTTACAAGAAGAAATCGCGTTTCAGAATAGTAAGGAATTTACAAATGGGCAGTGGGAAAATCAACAGTGTTGGTGTTGTTGCGCCTGCTATGCATACGACACGCCTATTGCCACACCTGATGGGACAAAAGCCGTTCAAGACTTCAAACAGGGAGACGCTGTCTTATCAGGTTCCACCCAAATGGAAAATAAGGAAATAAAGCTAACTTGGGCTTCACAGGAAATTGTTTTCAGTAGCGGCACTTCTCCCACAACAAAAGAGCATAACCCTCCTATGGTTTTTATCAACTTCGGTGACAACAAGAGCATCACGGTAAGCGCGGACGAATTATTTCTTCTGCCATCCGGGAAGGTGATACAGGCCTGTAAACTTACGGTGAATAACCAATTGGTTTCGGGAGACGGTAAGCCTCTTCAAATCAACGCCCTCAAATTAGCTTTGTATTCAGGTGGGATTCACCATATCTCCGCGCTGAAGGAATTTAACGGCTCAATCAATGGGCATTTGCTTAACTCAAATGGCGTGGTCACCGGCGGTTATTTTCTGCAAATTCACAATGATGAAATTGACCCGGATTTTCTGGCGCCTGATCACGATAACCTCCCAACAATAGGCTCTAAAGAGTATGAGGCAGCGAACAAGGACGTTGAGGTAGGCTATCACTCCTATCATCACAAGCAAGCGCCGAAAGAAATCGCTCTTCCTGAGAATCTTGCATTATTTTCTAAAGATCATGACCCAATACCAGATGACGCATATTCTTTTATCAACGTGGAACAGGAAGCTGATTTATTCGCCGTGCCAAAGCTTATGAGACCTTTCGGAAATCACACAGGGGTAGATTCGATTTATTACCTGTTTAATATCCATCGAGGTTTTTACCCTAAGGTGAATTTTTGTCTCGACTGGGAAAACATTAATCCGAATGCCTATGCCTTTAACGCGTATAACGAGGATTTTGTTGTAATCCCTGGTGGGCTTGTCCGGATAAATGGTTTAAATCTGCAAGGACTGGCAGTCATCATTGCTCAAGCTATTGCTTCCTTATACGCAAGGGAGACTGAGAAAAAACCTGGAAGGACATGCAGGGCGGAAGCCGCTTATTACGGTATCGGTGTTGTTATGAGAAACGTTTGGAATACAACATGGTTTGAGATAGTTAATGCCGGAATACAGCAAATAAAGACACTTTTCAGTCACATTGAAGTTGGTAAAAGCGGTAATCCTAACGATTGTTGCGCTGACCCATCAATTCAATGTAGGGAGGAGAGTATGGAGTCGGCGCTTTATGGTTTCAATCTTCCGAGTTGCGCTGGTGTTAATCCGGTTCAACCAAAGCTTAAAGTAACGGGAGATGAAGTCGGTCAAACTTCCGATGGCAACCCTTTCGTAACTATTAACTTTAGTGAGGCAGTTGACGTCTCTTCGGCTGAAAATACCGCCAATTATGAAGTGGAACCGAAAGCCAAATTGACTTCCGCCAAAGTAAACAAAGACGACCAGTCTAAAGTGACGGTCACTGGTGATTTTACCGCAAAGACTAATTATCTCATTACCGTTTCAAATGTTACTTCCGCAGATGGAGCCGAACTTGACCCGGAAAACAATTCGGCGAGTTTCAAGACCCTTTAATAAGAAGGCTTAAACTTATCCGGCGTTGCCTTATGGCATCGCCGGGTTTTTTACTAAAAAAGAAAAGTTGTTTTAAGCGCTGAAGACAACGTTTTATTAAAAGAATTAAAATTGGGAAAAAACAATGGAAAAACAATTAGAGGAAAAATGTTTTGAGTTTGGAAAAGTCTTGGGTTTAGAAAACGCTGTGTCTCGTGAAGTGTTGGTTTCGGCTTTAGAAGACAAAACGTATGCTCATAATTTACTCGTTTCCCGTAAGCAACCGGCCTTCCTCAACCATTTATTGGCGAACCCTCCCAAACTCAAAGTTGTAGAACCTGTAGCTGAAGAAATATCTAACATTGTATTGGTAGGGAAGGTGGCAAAGGCTTTAGTCCGATGGAGTAAGACAGGCTTTTCCATAGTTGACGATGAAACACTGGAAAAAAGGGAAACAGCGTGCCTGGAATGTTCCAACCTGCAAAGTCCCCAAAAACTAATTCAAAAGATGGCCGCATCGAAAAAAGTCTCGGACAAAATTGGCTCCCGCATCCTGGATAAGTCTTGCTCGCTTTGTGGGTGCAATGCTGGTCGAAAAATACGCCTGCCGTCAGAGTCTTGTCCGGACACCCACCCGGATCTTGCGGGCATGACAAGATGGGGAGAACCGATCCGGTTAGGAGAATAAAGTATCGGCCAAATAAAGGATGGGTGACAAAAAAGAAAACAACAAAATAAACGCCCCTCAAATCTCCCTCCCCAAAGGGGGAGGGGCCATAACGGGGCTGGGGGAGTCCTTCCAGGCAAACGCCTTTTCGGGAACAGGCGGGCTTTCCATACCCGTTTATGTCACCCCTTGCCGCAGTTTCGAACCTAAGCTGAGCCTGGGTTACAGCTCCGGGTCGGGGAATGGAAATTACGGCATCGGCTTCTCCATGGGATTGTCCAGTATAACCAGGAAAACCGATACAGGCATACCTAAGTATGATGGGACCGACACCTTTATTTTTTCCGAAGAAGGGGAATTAACGCCCAAATTAAAAAAGGAAAACGGACAATGGATCCCGTGTGAAACCACGAAGACCGATCTCCAAGGCGTCACGTGGAATGTCCTGTCCTACCAGCCAAGGCTGGAAGAGTCTTTTGCATTGATTGAACAATGGACAGATCCCTCTACCCGGGAGTCTTTCTGGCAAATAACCGGCAGTGATAATGTCGTTTCTATTTTCGGAAAGAGCGAGCCGGCCCGTGTGGCGGACCCTGATGACGGTATGCGAATTTTCCAATGGCTGATTGAGGAGACCTATGACGCCAAGGGAGACAAGATTCAGTATGACTATAAAGAAGAAGATAGGTCAGGGGTCCCCAAGGAAATTTACGAGGCCAACCGCTCCTGCAAGGCAAAGAAGTATATCCAAAACATCAAATACGGAAATTACTTTGTCCAGGGTCCTTCAGGCTCCGAGGAAAAGTTTTCCCTTGAGCTGGTCTTTGACTACGGAGAATACAATTTAAAAGACCTGGACAAGCCCAACAGCGACCCGTACACCCCCGCTAATAAATGGTCGGCCAGGCCCGACCCCTTTTCCTCCTATAAAAGCGGATTCGAGATCCGCACCTACCGGCTTTGCAGGAACATTTTAATGTTTCACCATTTTGAGGAGTTGGGCGCGAATCCCTGCCTGGTGAAGGCCACTCAACTGGCCCATGAAGAGACCCAAACTTTTTCTTTCCTCACCTCCGCCACCCAAACGGGCTACAGGCGAAATACCGACGGCGGCTATGAAGAAAAATCTCTTCCAACCCTGGAGTTTGAATACTCCCAATTTGAGCCCTCCCCAACACCAACCTTCGAGACCTTAACCGTTGACGGTCGGGAAACCATACCAGGCTACCTGGACACATCGGGTTTCTTACCGGTGGACTTAAATGGCGAGGGGCTTCCCGGCCTGCTTTTCAGTGACGCTACCACCACTCTTTATTACGAGCCTCAAGGGGACGGTTCATTCCAGGTGCCGCAGACCCCTTCCTCCTTCCCCATTACCAGGAACCTTCAAAATACCTCCGTCTCCCTGGTGGACTTGAATGGAAACGGTCAAAAGGAACTTATGGTCAGCGCCACGCCCATGGCTGGATATTACGCTCATCAGACTGACGGTTCGTGGTCAAATTTCCAAAGTTTGCAAGCCATACCGGAAGACTTGGTAAATCCCTATAGCGAACACATAGATCTGGATGGCAACGGCAAAGCCGACCTGCTGATTTTTGATAAAGAAGACCTGCTCCTTTATCAATCCAAAGGGACCGAAGGTTACGAGGCACCAAAAAGAATTCTACAAGTGGAAGGCTTTCCCACAGCCGTTTATAGCGGAGAAGTAGAGATGGTAACCTTTGCCGATATCTTTGGCGACGGCCTGTCCCACAGGGTCAGGATTCGTGACGGCCAGGTGGAGGCATGGCCGGACCTGGGTTATGGCCGGTTCGGTGAAAAAATTACCCTGGGAAACGCTCCAAGATTCGATAATACCACCAAAGTTTCCAGGATATTTACGGCTGACGTGGATGGTTCCGGGACCACCGATCTAATCTTTGCCTATGCCGACAGGGTGGAAATATATCTCAACCAAAGCGGGAATAGTTTCGCCGCCCCTATATCCATTATGCTGCCGGATACCTTTTCCGAGCTGGACCGAATCACCTTCGCCGATATTCTCGGACAGGGAACGTCTGCCATTATTTTCACAAAGATGGGACCCGAGGTCCGGCATTGGTACCACAATTTTTGCGGGAAGAGGGAAGAGGAAGACGAACAGGGAAAAATAACTAAAAAGCCCGCCTTAAAGCCATATTTGCTTACAAAAATAGATAACAACCTGGGCGCTGCCACCGAAATTTACTACGCCAGTTCCACTAAGTTTTACCTGGATGACAAAAAGGCAGGGAATCCCTGGGTCACCAGGCTCCCCTTTCCCATCCAGGTGGTGGAAAAAACTATTACATCGGATCTCATTTCCGGTTCCAGGCTCACTACCTCCTACGCCTACCATGACGGTTATTATGATTCAGTGGAAAGAGAATTCAGGGGGTTCGGATTTGTGGAAAGCTGGGATACGGAAACCTTTGAGGAATATGAAAAAAGCGCCTCCAATCCAAGCTTCCCGGCGAAAAGGCTTAACAAAGAGCTCTATGTGCCTCCCGTATATACAAAGTCTTGGTACCACACGGGAGCCTATATTGAAGAAGGGATTATTACCAAACAGTATGAAAAGGAATATTTTCAGGGAGATAAAAAGGCATACGCCTTCCCGGATAGTGTGTTTGATTTATCCATTTTTAATAGTGACGCTGAAACAGTACGGCAGGCCTATGTGGCGCTTAAAGGTGCCGTTATGCGTAAGGAAGTTTATGCCCCGGATGAAGACAAAAATCCCACCTTGTTCAAAAACCCTTATACCGTAACCGAGTCGAATTTCGAGGTAAACCTTATCCAGCCAAGGGAAAGCCAACGGTATGCCGCGTTTAAGGTTAACCCCAGGGAAGGCATTTCCTATCATTATGAACGGGACCCGCAAGACC
>JAJDAS010000482.1 GCA_029261755.1 Nitrospinia bacterium | reverse complement strand
ATCTTTAAAAAATTAGTGGAGATTAGTGAGAATTAGTGGTTAAAAAGTTTTTTTGTTCTTCTTGTGCGCCTTTGTGACTTAGTGGTTAATAAAATTTCAAATATCTTTGGTTAGTCTTTGGATGAGGTGTCACCTCGTCAATTGACAAAACACTTCCTATTCTCTTCCGCAAGTTTTTTATCTCTTGAATAACGTTCCTTTTTTTACCACGAATTAAACGAATTTTTTAGAAGAGAACCATGAATTTCAAAAAACACAAAATTTGGACATCTGCATTCATGATCAGTGGCATTTTGTGGGTAATGGCCGGCGGAACGGCTACGTCCCAGGATAATGAGTCCCGAGCCAAAGACCTCCGAACCAAAGGCGCCCAATTCCTGCGGCAAGGGGAATACTCGGACGCCTTGGCCACTTATAGAAAAAGCCTGGCACTACAGCACGACCCGAATATCGAGGCAGTGGTGAAAAAGCTGGAAGGGCTCGTTGCTAAACAAAAAGCCAAGCAACGAGCTGAAAAAAAGCCCAAGGCCAGCCAACCCAAAAAACAAAAAACCAAGCACCGTACCAAGGCGGCCTCCTCATTGGGCAGCAAGCCCGTGCCATGGTTTACCGACAATGGCAATGGGACTATAACCGGCATTGCGGACGTTAGTGGAGGAGAGGGCGTAGGTTATATGTGGCAAAAAAGCGAAGGAGGAAAGATGGACTGGAATTCCGCAGTTTCCTACTGCGACTCTCTTTCACTCGCGGGCTATAACGATTGGCGACTTCCAACCTTGGAGGCCCTGTGGAGCATCTTCGATAGGTTGAGGGAGGCTAAATATCCGGGCGCCAAATCCAAATCCCAAGTTGACAAAAAGTATTTCCCTGGCACGCATTCCGGAAGAGACGATCTATATTGGGTTGCTGATCAAAACGAACACTATTATGGAACGGCCAACGCCGCTTACGATGGCGGCACCCATGTCAGCAAAAAAAAATCCATGAAAAACTATGTCCGGTGTGTGCGCGGAGGCTATCTGATGTCCAGTTGGCCCAAAAAAACATTCACCGGCACCGGCAATGGCACGGTAACGGATAATGATACCGGCCTCATGTGGCAGACGGGTGTACCCCGGGATAACTTGACGTGGAAAGCCGCTCTTTCCTATTGTGAAAAACTTTCTCTTGACGGAAAGAAGGACTGGCGGCTTCCGGACATCCATGAATTAATGTCCCTGTTAGAGTTCAGACATAATAATCCGGACTCGCAAGATTCCATAAACGACCAATATTTTCCGTCCAGAGAGGGGTACTATCCGAGATACTGGTCGTCTTCCCCGGAGGCAGGTAATTCCAAGTGGATATGGGTCATGGATCCGGATCACCAAAAGGTGGACACCTTCCCAACAATCGCGGCGGCTGGACTCTCCCAACCTGGCAAAAATGACGCCCGATGCGTTCGCGGCCCGAAGGGCGCCGCTCCCCCACCACAACCTCAAGTGCCGTCGTCAAGGTCCGTCTTCTTAGTCCCAGTGCCGCCGGTCCGGTGAGATGCTCTTTAGGAACGGGTCCACATCAGGGCAAGTATTTTAAGATAGGTTTTGCTTAAACCGCCTAAAGACGGGACTCCAAATTTTTTTAATCATTTACTCACTTTCCTGAATTCCTCCGCGAAAGGGAAAAGGGGAAATAATACTCTTCAGTTAGGGTCGCAAAACCAATGCAATAGGCGTGGGCGTTCAGAGCCCCGAGCCTATTTGACAAGATGTATTCGATTGGATACAATTAAAATATGAATACGATCGTCCGCACGGAAGCCTTTGATTCATGGCTTTCCAAACTCAAAGACGCTCGCGGCAAAGCTCGAATCGTCGAAAGAATCCGTTCTGCTGAACGCGGTAATTTCGGGGATTGTGAACCTGTAGGAAGCGGTGTATCGGAAATGCGTATTCACTTTGGCCCGGGTTACCGGGTATATTTCACCCGCTTGGGCGATGTGGTCTATGCGCTCCTTTGCGGAGGCACAAAGCGTGGTCAACAACGTGATATTGCTAAAGCACGGGAAATGGCCAGGCTATTGAAGGAGGAATGAAACATGAGCAATATGAATCAGCTAGGTCTTGCCCCATTTGATGCCAGCGATTATCTGGACAGTGAAGAGACCATTGCCGAATACCTCAAGGTTGCACTGGAAAATCCGGACCCCGATGCGTTTTTGGTTGCAGTGCGCGATGTCGCAAAGGCCCGGGGTATCTCAAAAGTTGCGGCAAGTGCCGGGCTTGGCCGCGAGAGCTTATACAAAGCGCTGAAACCCGGTGCACAGCCGCGCTTTGATACGATACGTCGTTTGCTCGGCGCCTTGGGTGTAAGGCTGGACGTCTCGGCACCACATACTCAAGCGTGAATAAGCGAGGCTGCTCTTACTCCTTAACCATCAATCACTATTTGCCAAGCATCCCTCGCCTCTATTTTTTGTCGTCCCTCGTCCCTCGTCAACGCGAAGCGTTCATCCCTCGTCTTTGTCGTCCCTCTGGAATTCCAACCATTGTAGTACATTTGGAGTACTGCTAAAATTTAAAAAAAAGGAGAATACCAATGGCATCAGGTAACCAGGTAAAAAGAGAGCGGGTACAAATTCGTATTGATTCGCGGTCAAAGTTAATTCTTGAGCGGGCGGCAAGTTACATGCACAAATCCATCAGTGAATTTGTTTTGGCAAATTCACTTACGGCTGCCGAACGTGTTATAGAAGAACATGAAAAGATTACATTATTCGACGCCGATTGGGAGGTTTTCCATGATGCGTTGGAAAACCCTCCAAAACCCAATGCCAAACTCAAAAAGGCATTCAGGGAATATCGCAAAAGCAAAAATTAATGGGTTCTAAGCAGCATTGGAAAGTTTCTTTTAATGGATGCCTTTGACCGTGTTCTTCAAGCGAGCCGGATGGTAGCCATTCATGCCTTAATAGTCGAGGCTAAAGATAAAAACTCGAAGTCTTTTATGAAGGTTATGGTTTCCTGCCATTTCCCCGCAGTCCTTTTTTAATTATTCATCCCACTAAAAACTATTGAACTAACGTTGTGAACCTATTTCCAGCGGAAGAAAAAAGACAGAGAAAGGAAAAGGTCGAGGGGCGAGGTTGGCCTCCTTGTGTTCTTCGCAAAACCTTCAAACATGTAATTTTTTACGCTTTTAACCTTAGAACCGTGAACCCACGAACGTTGAACCTGAGCAGATACGGTCTTTATGGTTTTTTCCTGCCCTTCCTGCTTTCCTAAGCGTTTAAAGTTTTTTCTTTCAAGGGTCTAAAATTAAAATTGATTTCCAACCATGATTCCTTTACTATTTTGATAGAAATAATAGCCTTTAATGAAAGTAGGAAATAAAAAATGAAGAAGTTTGCCATATGCATGGTGGTTATGATTCTGGCTTGTTTTTTGGGTGGTAACCAGGTTTCGGCCCAAGAAAATGACACCCATAGAGGATTCCTTGTGGCAGATGCCGGGGTAGTCCAAGCCGTGGGAAATGGAGGTGAAAATGAAGCCGAAGTCGAAGCCAAGGCCCTCCGGGCCAAAGGCGCCCAACTCCTGCGGGAAAAAAAGCAGGCCGAGGCATTGGTCGTGTACAAAAAAAGCCTGGAACTCCAGCACGATCCAAATATAGAAGCCTTTGTCAAAAAACTGGAGGGAATGGTCGGAAAACAGCAAGCTGGCTCCAAAGCTGGTCTGGCAGGTGAATGGGAAAGAGTCGAAGGAAAGGACAAGGGATATAAGTTTCGTTATGAAAGTACTGATGGGAATACTTATAAAGCCTACTTAACTGAGACTGGAAGGTTAGCGAGATACGGTTTCACGGTGAACGAGAACACTCAAATTGTTACTCGACAAAGCAATACAAACTTGTTCAAGGGAAAGGCCAAGTGGCGTTGGACAAGCGGAGGATCGGAATGGAGAGCATATGAATTTGAATTGGTAGGAAACGAATTAAAAAATAAAGAAGGCAAAACTACTACTAAGCGGATTCGACTGGAGGGAATGGTTGGGGAGCAGCAATCCGCCTCGTCGGCTACCGCTACCCCAAAAATCTCCTACGCCCTGAATTTTAACGGAGAAGACAGCTACGTGGACTTAACGGGACCCTTGCCCATTTTTTCCGATTCCTTCACCATTTCCATGCGGGTCAAGGTCCCCTCCAACGCCAAAGGCAGGGTGGGGGTTTTGCTAGGCGATTACAATATTCCGGGCGGTAAAAATATTAATCTTGAGATTCACAATAAAGGCCAGATCCGGTTTTTTTGGAATGGAAGTCCGGACCTTTACGGCAAAATAGATTTGCGGGATGATCAATGGCATTTTATTACCTTTGTCAGAGACAAAACAGAGGGCAAGGTAATCGGCTATGTTGACGGCGACATAGATATAAACTACTCCGGTAAAATTGGCGACAAAAATGCTTCTACTCCCCATAGAATCGGCAGGGACGAGCGCACAGGAGATACCGCCTTTGAAGGCGCCATACGCGAAATCCGAATCTGGGACACGGCCCTGGATCAAAATACCATCATCTCCTGGATGAACAAAGAACCCGGTTCTAACCACCCAAACTATTCTAATCTTGTCTCCTGGTTTTCCTTTGCAACCCAAGAGGATACCATTGTTGATTCCATAGGAAGCAACAATGGAACGGTTTCCGGCGCACATTGGACTGATGGAACGACGGAGTAGTGGAGTAGTGGAGTAGTGGAGTAGTAGGCGGATAGTGAAAAACAGTTTCTTTTGGAGATATAACTGAATCATTCCATCATTTACTAACCCTAACCAAAGGGAGGTCCTTATGCTAAAGCTTAATAATGTAAAGTCTATGGTAGGAGTATTGCTGGCAGTGAGTATTTTGGTTTTCGGAGTGAGTTTGGCTTCCAACTCCTTTGCCGAGGAAAAGCGCAAGCCCGTAAAGTTGGAAGGCAAGAAGATTTTGCCCCTGCGCGTTCTTGCCAGGCCATTTTCTAATGTTTACAAGGAACAAGATGCGGCAAAAGGTACGGTGATGGAAAATGTGCCCGCGTTTCAGTCCTACTACGCCTATTCCCAACCCAAGCCGGAAGACATCGAGGTGGGGGCCGCATGGTACGAGGTTGGTACGGATAACCGGGGCACTGTCATCGGATGGATGAAGGCCGATGACGTGTTCGAGTGGAAACAGACCATGTGTCTGGCCTATACCCATCCCGAAGGGCGCAAGCCGGTCTTGATGTTCGAAAGAGGAAAGAGCGTGAAAGACCTTGTGGAAGTTTCAGGGGATGAAAGGACCAAGAAAGCCGGGGAACTTTACGCAGCTTTGGACGCTGGAAATCTTCCTGATGATTTTCCGGTGATTTCAGTGGAACCCAAAAAGGCTGTGGATATTTCGGAACAGTTTTATCTTCTTCCCATTCTGGATTTCCAAACCGTAGAAGTGGAAGGCCGGGAGGGTAGGTTAGTCAGGCTGGCTGCCGTGACAGGGGCCGGCCCTGACGCCAGGGAAAAAACCGACATCCGTAAAAATAAAGATTACCTTAAGGAAGCCACCGGGGGGGCAACTCAAATAAGTAAAGAGGACTTGTCGAAGCTCGCCATAGATGTGGTCTGGGTGATGGACACCACGGTAAGCATGAGGCCATACCTTGCAAAGACGCTGGACGTTGTCAAAAACGTCTCCAGCCAAATTACCCAAGACAAGGAATTGGCTCAATCCATCCGCTTCGGCATCTGGGGTTACCGGGACCCCGTGGACGAAATTCCGGGCATCGGCTACAACACCAAAAATTACACCCCGGAACTTCAGACCATTGATCAGTTCTCTAATACCATGGCGGGGGTGGATGTAACCAAGGTGGATTCCGTGGATTATGAAGAGGAACTGTTTTCTGGAATGGACGACGCAATTAACAAGACTCAATGGACGCCAGGGGCCATCCGTTTCATCGTTTTAGTTGGAGACGCGCCCGGACATGAACTGGGCCATAAATGGAACCTTTCCGGTCAGGATGAAAATACCCTGCGTAGTATCGCGGACGATAAGCCGATCTCTGTTATGGCCCTTCAAATCAAGGCCCCCAAGGCTAAACGGTTTCACGAACCAGCAGAAATTCAGTTTATGGGTTTGAGCCGCAATAAGGGCCTGGGAGGCGAGTCCACCTACCTGGACGTAGCCTCCAACGATCTGGAGGGATTTGCCAGGGTTACCTCGGAATTGGCGGCGAAATTGAACACAGTCCTCTACAAGGCAAAACAGGGAATTGTGGCCGGCAAGCCGTCAGAGGCGCCTGCCTCCGAAACAACTGCCGCAAGCGCACCCGCAAGCCAGCCTAAAGGAGAAATGGCCTTCCTCGAAGAAGCGGAGACCACATCCGAATCCGGTAAATTGATGGATTCCATGATCAACGCTGCGTTGGTGGAGTGGATCGGGAGCCAGACCAAGGCCAAGGCCCCCAGGGACATCGTGGCTTGGGCTCTGGATAAGGATATGATGGAACCGGCCATCCAGGCCATGGAGGTCCGATTGCTTATCAACAAACGCCAGCTCGATTCCTTGAAAACCGTTCTCTCCGAGGTAATGTCAGCAGGACGCCGGGGCCAGATAGGCGGAGAGGATTTCTTTGACGCCCTGCAGGCCACAGCGGCTACAGCGGCCCGCGATCCGAATCAGATCAAAAACGCCAAATCCATGGCGAAGACCGGCCTGATTCCCGAATTCCTTGTAGGACTGCCCTACAAAAGCAGGCTCATGGATATGAGCAACGAGCTGTGGGGAAGTTGGTCCGTGGATGAGCAGGACGAGTTCCTCAACGAACTGGACGCCAGGATTCAGGCATACGTGGCCATCCATGACGCTCCGGAAGGATGGATTCAGCTCAACAAAGGCGACGATGCAGATGAGTCCGTCTACCCCATCAGCCTGGATCTGCTTCCGTAAGGGAGCTTCATGGTAAATTTGAAATTTTTCAATTACTAAACCGGTATAGCCCACGGAGCACACGGAAATACACAGAAGAAAGTAAATAAGGACCTTTCCGTGTATTTCCGTGTGTTCCGTGGGCTAGGTATTTAAGATTTTGATCGTGATAGTCGAATTCTCAGAAACGCTACGTAAAAATTTACACGATCAAAAATATTTTTCGAAGATGCCAATGCAGAATGTTCTTGATAAAAAATGGGATGAAATGCTTATTAAAAACCGTGACCGAGGCTGGAGGAATAAGCCTCACCGGAGTAACGCCCTGTTTCCCTGATGACGTCAAAATAAGTGCGCTAATCAAGATTTGATCCCGAAAACTACTTTTATGAATGTAGAAGAAACTAATAGGGTAGGGGATGAAGCGGTTTTTCTCCTGCGGGAGGTAAGCAAGATCCGGGAAAAAGGCGGCGCACGTTTTGAATTGCGGGTTCCGTTCCTATCCGCCAAGCCAGGTGAATTCACGGCCGTGGTAGGTCCCAGCGGCTGCGGAAAATCTACTTTGCTGGACATGCTCGGTCTGGTCCTCCAGCCCACCAACGCCAAGGAGTTTCTCTTCTGTCCCGGTAAGAAGGGCGGAAAGCCAATCAATATTTCCGCCCTTTCAGAAAGCAAACTGGCCGACATCCGCAAATCTTCCATAGGCTATGTGCTTCAAACCGGGGGTCTGCTCCCCTTTCTTAACGTTCGAGATAATATTACACTCCCCTGTAAGCTCAATCGTCTCACCGGGCAGGCCCATCACAAGGAGGTCTTGCAACTGGTGGAACGTTTGGGAATAACGGACCAGCTTTCCAAAAAACCCCAGCATCTTTCCGGCGGACAGCGGCAACGGGTAGCCATTGCCCGCGCCTTGGCCTTCAAGCCCCCCTTTGTTTTGGCGGACGAACCCACGGCCGCAGTGGATAAACTAACGGCTTTGGAAATCAGAAACGAATTCAAGGAATTAACCGGACAGATGGGTGTGACTCTGATCATGGTCACCCACAATCAAAGTTTGGTGAAGGACGCAGCGGACAGGATGCTCACTTTCCACGTGGAGAAAAAGAGCCGGAACCATACCATTTCTACGCTACGAGATGCTTAATGAAAAGAAAAAACTTGATAACCACGAATTTCACGAATTGCACCAATTTTTTGAAATATTTTAATTCGTGTAATTCGTGCAATTCGTGGTTCCATGTCTTAGATTTTAAAGATATTTTGATTGTGATAGCAGAACATACACCATAAAAAATGAACAAACCTGACAAAGGAACCCCATGGGGAACCGTTTTCCGGCTCTCCCTCGCAGACTTAGCCCACGAATGGGTCCTCACCCTATGCCTGGTCATGGCCGTTGCCGCAGTGCTATCTCCCCTGATGATCCTCTTCGGACTGAAATTCGGGACCATCGAGGTACTGCGTTACCGGTTGATCCAGGACCCCAGAAACCGGGAGGTTCGGCCCATGGTGAGCAAGTCCTTCAACCGGGAATGGTTTGACCAACTCCGTAAGAGATCGGACGTATCCTTTGTGGTTCCCACCACCCGCCAGATTTCTGCAACTGTGGATGCTCAGGTCAAAGGGAAACCCCAAAAAGACGGTGCAAAAAAAATCTCCCTGGATATCATCCCCACCGCCGAAGGGGACCGTCTCATTATGGAAAATGGAGCGCCCATGCCGGGTCAGGGGCAATGCGTCCTCACTAAAACCGCCGCGCAATCCCTGGGAGCTGAAATTGGCGATACCCTCATCGTCACAGCCAAGCGGCTGAAAGGCTCCAGATACGAAAAGGGTTTGCTCAGCCTGGAGGTCTCCGGTGTGCTAACGGACAGGGCCAGCGTGTTGAAATCCCTTTACGTCCGGCTGGAGATTTTGGAGGCGGTGGAGCGTTACAAGGACGGCCAGGCAGTGCCGGAATATGGCTGGGCGGGGTCAACGCCCATGGCCTACCCAATGTTCAACGGCGTGGTGACTATTCTCCCCAAGGCATTGAACAAGATAGAAGAGTTCAAACTGATCAACAATACGGGATTTACTAAAATCGATTCGTTGACGCCGCAAGCTCTCATTCAACGTGCGGGTTACCGCGTGTCAAAAGAAAAATCAGTTTATCTTCTTTCCACCAAAAAGAAACCGGCAGGCGCCGAAAGTGTTCAGACCATCCGATACCGCTTGCGGGGAAAAAACGCGGTGCTTATCCCGTGGGTGAAAGATTTGGAAGCAGGAATAGTGGATGAAGGCAATCGGAATATCGCCTCCCTATCCCTTCAGGCTTTGAGCGTTACCACGGACCAGGCAGTAAAGGCGGGCCTGGATCCGGTTCCCGGTTGGGCCACAAAATATGTAACGAAGCCGGACGAAGAGGAAATATCCCAATGGCTTCGAATAATGCTCCCCAAAAGTATTAAGCCTCCGGGTGGGCCTCTCCGGCTGAAGGTGAAAAGAGATAAAGAAACCCTTACTTTTCCCGTTCAGGTGGAACCTCAAACCATTGGGGAGGAATCCGGGGAGAGAAAAGTTGCCTTTGTCCCGGCTCGGCTGGCAGGCATCCTCAATCTTTTTCAACTCCGCAACATTACCTATGACGAAGAAAATGGTAAGTTTATCCTTTCCCGTCGAGGCTATGCCGGCTTCCGTTTGTATGCTACGGAAATTGACGATGTGGACAACCTCCGCAAACATTTTGAGAAGGAGGGCATTCCCGTTCATACCGAAGCGGAGAGAATTCGTGACGTCATGGAACTGGATACCTATCTCACCCTCATATTTTGGTTGATCGCCGCCGTTGGAGTGGTGGGCGGAGTGGCCGCGCTTATGGCAAGCCTATATGCCTCCGTGGAACGAAAACGGCGGGAGCTAAGTGTGCTTCGTCTTCTCGGGCTCTCCGGCGCCACACTGTTTCGCTTTCCCGTATATCAAGGGGCGCTCATTGCTACCGGAGGATTTGCCGTGGCCTTCAGCTTTTTCATGTCACTGGCCCTTACCATCAATTGGCTATTCCAGGATCACTTGCAGGCTGGGGAAAGCCTTTGTCGCTTGGGGGCAGAGCATCTTGGAATGACATTGAGCGGAACCTTGTTAGTGGCTGTTGCGGCCGGTATGACTGCCGCCTGGCGCGTAACGCGCATCGAGCCCGCCGAGGCCTTGAGGGATGAGTAGAGGCGCTGGACTATAGCCAGGCATTATGAAGTTTCTTAATCGGACAAGATAAAACATTCCCATAAGGAAGACATGAGTTCAGGAAAATTCTTTCATAAGTTTTATCTTTCCCGGTTTTCTCATGGATTCCTCCATTCCCTGGCTAAATGATTGTTCATTATCCAGGGCTTTATTTAAAAGTGTGATCTGCATCACGGTTTTGGCCATAAGAGTATGTTAGTCTACAGAAATAGAAAATTTTCAAAGGAGGTGATTGGGCAAACAGGCTAAGGAGTAAATCGTCGAACTAGTGGTAACGAAAAAACATTTTTTGAGGAGGGACGGACATTAATTCCAAATCAATATTTTCTGTTCATCATATCTTTGCCTTGGGAATCATCGCTTTAACCCTGGTTATGGCCGCTAGCAACGCATATGCGACTCCTAGAAGGGCGGCAGCGCCATTAGGGAAAAAGATGGAGGAAAGGGAGATTTGCGTAAAAAATATGACAGGGGCCGCGAGTGCGGCAAAATGCAGCAAATCCACTATCATTTTCGGTTTCAAGAACCAAGGGCATGGAATGATCTTGAATAAATCCGGTACTTGGAAGGCTGAGTCGGCACCGATAGTAAGAGGATCTTCTCGTTGCGTGAAGCCGTTTTTAGATGTGAACAGGACGGTAACCATGTGGATAAGCTGGGAGAACAAATGTGAAAAGCTGACACAGGCACATATCAATCGTACGGCATATCAAAACTGCACGTCAGGCATGGAATATTTCAACATAGGACATCCTTCCGCCCCTACGATGAATTTTTCGTTCTATGCGGATTGCAGTTTGCGGTAAATGATGAAGATATATAAAAAGTACCATGATTTGATCATCATGCTTGCGGAGAAACTAACCAAGCTTATCAACTAATTAGGATTTTTACCTTATAAACCAGTCTTGCTTGTGGAGAAAAATCATGTACTTTCGAAGCTTTTTGTTCATTGCACTGTGGATTGCCATAGCTTGCTTGACTAACGCCCAGGCTTCAGCCGACATCTACAACCCTAAGCCCGCAAAAGAGGACCTGATCTTACCCATGCCGGGTGGGGCAAATATAGCCTTCCGTCCTGTTTATCTTGGAGAAGGGGACACCCCCTTCGCCATGCGCAAGTTCAAAGTGGGTGACCCCAACGGAGGGTACAAGGAATACCCCACCACCGTAGTCATCGGCGGGGCCTTTGTGGGAGAAGAGCAGGGGCGGAAAGACTGGCTCTATTATATGGGGAAATATGAGGTTACCCAGGCCCAATATTATGCGGTCATGGGGCTACCGGAAGGCAAACCGGAGGATCTCCTCAAAAGCCAACTTCCAATGAATGGCGTGTCATGGGTAGAAGCCATGGAGTTCATGGATCGCTACAACCAGTGGCTTTTTGGAAACGCTCTGGGTAAACTCCCGAAAAACCAAAGCGCGGTTGGGTATGTTCGTTTACCCAGTGAAGCCGAATGGGAATTTGCCGCACGTGGTGGTTCCAAAGTATCTGCGGACGACTTTGACAGAAAAAAACCTTACAAGGGCAACGTAGCAAAATACGAGTGGTTTTCCGGTCCCAAGTCGTCCCATAACAAAATCAAAAAAGCGGGATTACTAAAACCGAACATTTTGGGAATTCACGATATGCTGGGCAACGTGGCCGAGATGACCAATAGTCTCTACCAGATAGAATACTACCAGGGCCGGAGCGGCGGTTTTACGGCGCGGGGCGGTCATTACCTAACGTCAGAGAAGAAACTCCGGTCATCCATGAGGACAGAGGAACCGTTTTATATCGGCAGTGTGAAAAAAGGATTCAAACCCAATAGAAAACCCACACTGGGTTTTCGCCTAACCCTCTCTTCCATCATCTATGCTGACAGAAGCACTGCGAAGCAGTTGGAGTCGGCTTGGGAAGACTACAGAGGCGGTAAAGGCGCAGCCTTGCCTGCCGCTATTTCCGTAAGTCCCACCTCATCTCAAACAAACGTAAAGAGCAAAGACGCCTTCCTTCATCTGGATCGGTTGAAAAAAGAGTTAAACAAAGCAGGTGGCATTCCTCAAACCGCCCAACAGGAGTTGGGTCTGCTGGAGGCATCCCTGGGAGATATCAAGTTCATCCTCAAACAGGCGGACGAAGACTCCGCTTACGCATGGTCCAAAATCGCCGCCGAGCGCGGCTTTTTCATTTACAGGGAACTTCAGAAGCTGCCTACTCTAAAACAATTGATAGGAAATGCGGAGAAGGCCGGACGCGCCAAAATGATCAAAAAACTGAAACAACGCGAATCCCAATTGTCTACCAACATCGAGCAGGCCCTCTCCACTTATTCCGATTCCTTCCGCCAGCTTGGAACTATCGGACCGGTAGCCATCGAAAAGGGATTTGAGCGTTACACCAAGTTTTTGCTGGAACGGAACGCTGCGGAACAACTTAGGGTCCTCAAAACAGTTAGGCAGCACTTTGCCCTTTTCAACAAGGAAAAGCGTGCGGACAAAGAGAAATGGCGGAAAGACCTTACAGTGAAGAAGAAATAGGCTATGCCATTTTTATGAAAATTCCATGAAAAAAAGAGCTTGCTATCTCATCCAGTCCGACTTATATTTATAAAAAATACTTGATTTTTAAATACATCTTTTAACCATTTCGCCAGAGGAAAGGAGAATTCTCATGAAAAAAGGTTTTGCATTATTGGTTGTTCTTGCTCTATTGGTTCCGGGTTTTACAGGTTGTGTTACCACCGATAGTGGTCGTACCAAGGCGGAGGGAACAGCGGTGGGAGCTGGCGCTGGCGCGGCAGTTGGGGCTCTAGTTGGATACATGGTAGGCGGCGGAAAAGGCGCGGCAATTGGAGCGGCTATTGGAGCCGGCACAGGCGCGGTTGCAGGTTTTGCTTATGGCACCCATGTGGCTAGTGAAAAGGAAAAATATGCCACACAGGAAGACTGGCTGGACGACTGCATAGTGAGCCTGGACAAAACCAACAAAGAGACCAAAGCATATAATGAGCAACTGGCAAAAAATATTGAAGAGTTGGACAGAGAAACCGCCCGGCTTGCCGCTGCTTACCAAAACAAATCTGTGGAAAAAACGGCTTTGAGAGCGGAAAAAGAGAAGATCGATGCCAGGTTAGCCGAAGCCCAAGAAAAACTAAAACGGGCCAAATGGGAGTTGGAGAACCAGGAAAAGGTGCTGGCCGAAGCTCAGAAGGACAAGGGACAGGGAGGCCAGGTCACCAAGCTGGATACGGAGATTGCAAACCTCAAAAAGCAGATTGCCTCACTGGAAGGGCACACGGAAGAATTGGCATCTTTGTCCAGCCGCATGTCTGTCTGATGTTTTTTTTAGTAACAAGTGACAAGTGACGAGTGACAAGAGAGACCTCTTGGAACTCGTCACTGTTTTTGTGGCATAAAATTTAAAATATCTTTTGCTAAATTTAGAAGGAGAGTGCTCATGATGAAAAAAATAACATTAGTCCTGCTAATGGGAGGCATGTGCTTCACCCTGGGTTGCCAACAAACCACCACGGATCCCAGAAAAGGAGGGTTGTTTGGTTACAATCCCGACGCATACGAAAAGCGGCTTCAAGAACGCCGGTCAACCAAAGATGAGTTAGAGAGGCAACAAACCGCTGAGGAGCAAAAAACCCGGCAATTACAAGGGGAAATTGCTCTGAAGGAGTCCGAAAAGGAGGCCCTGCAAAAACAGATCGCCGATTTGGATGACGAAATTGCCAGGATTGAAATAAAGATGGCCACCGCAAAACTCGATACCGAGGAACAGAAACGCGCTCAATGGAAAATCAGCACCAAACTCCAAAGCCTGAAAGGACAACTGACCACCGCCAAATCACCTTCCAACCCAGCCACCACGGCCAAGAAAAAAGAGGTAGAGCGGCTCAAAAAAGAAATTGACCGTTTGTTGGAAGAGGCCGAGGCGCTCAGTACGCTATGATTTTTTCCGAATCTTTTAAATATGTACATCGACTGTGTAGATGTTATGGATAAAATGCCTTCCTTATTGTTTTTCACCGGTCTTCTTGCTGGAAAATTAGCGGGTAATTCAAAAAGATATAAGGGGAAAAGATTTTTTGAAGCAGTGACACACTCCCTGCACTCCATAAAAAATCAGTCAACCGAGCCAGTGCGAGGATCGCGAATGCTTCC
>JAJDAS010000481.1 GCA_029261755.1 Nitrospinia bacterium | reverse complement strand
CTCTTCCCAACTGTCCGGAAAAAAAGACAGTAATACAGGCCAATCTTCTTCCATAATTCTACACCTCCAAAAATATATATTTTGTTGGAAGTATAGGATTTAACAAGTTAAATGTCAACAAAACAACTTAGCGCTTATGGGAGGTTCTCCCCCAATTGCAATGTCCTTATTTCCGCACGGGATAAAATACTTGCTGATTTCCTTATTGGCGGTTTTGCCTTAACTCATTGCCACCGAATTCTTACCCGAGACCATGGAATTTATAAAACATATTTTAGCGATTTGAAAGGATTGTAGATTTTTTCGGGGAGGGTTAGTGGCTAAATTTCTTTTGTTTTTATAGGTTGCCGCTTTCCGCCCTCTGTTTTTAATGGAGTTTCTCTGGAATCTTTTATGCCCTTATACGATCCACATCGACAAAGTTTTGTCTATTTTTTAACCTTCAATTTCACCCAGGAGGAATGGTTAAATACAACAAACCAAACTCGAAGGAAAAACACTTCCCCCTCCTTTTTCTCTTAGGAACGCAGGAAAGGCAGAGGGACGAGAGCAGACGACCGTTCAATCTTCATTGCTTGCTAACCTTGAACCGCCTGCCTATGCAAACTCAACAATCACCTTCCTGTTTAAAACTTTAGCGATTTTCTTTAAAGTTAACAGGCCTACATTCGCGTTTCCCCGCTCAATACGGGAGACAACCTGCTGAGCAACGCCAAGCCTTTCCGCCAGCGCCTTTTGAGTTAAATTATTCTCTTGCCTTAACGCTTTTATCCTGCTCCCTACCTGGAAACATAGCTCATCGGTAACACTCGATTTCCCGGCTATGCGAAGAGGTATCCCTTTCTCCTTGAAGCTTTTGACCATCCGCTCATAAGCAGCCTGCCACTGGATAATGCGGGGATCATTCCAGCTGTTTCGGCTCATTCCCTTGGTAATTATAGGCCAATTGCGAAGAAAAATATCCTTGCCAATATAGTCCCTGAAGACTTCCCTGGAAGTATTTTTTCTGGACAAAAGAAGTGCGGCGAACTCCGCAAACCTTTCATGTCGGCAGTCTTTTAAGATTTCCTTTACTTCTTCCAAAGGTATTTCCCTGTCCCATAACCAGTCGGCGTTCATGATTTATCCCTCGATTTCTTCCAGTAGTAATTTATCCATTTCAACATCAAAATGTATTTCAATTTAAGGAGGAAATCCACTATTTTTTTCAGCGACATCGTGGCGGCAGGAATTTGCCCTGAACAATGGGATTTTTTGACTACAAAACAAGATTCTGCTAATCTTTTTGGCAAATCAGGGACCAAAAATGAAAACCAAAAAAAACAATCTATCTTGCTCTATTGGTCCTATGGTTTTATTCGCGTTTATTCGCGACCATTCGCGGTTAAAATGTTTTTTTAAAATTTACAATATATTTTTTTAGGTTTTTGGGTCCATATGGGTGTCTTCGATTTCTTGGCGAAAATAGTTAATTCCGGTCCTTCAAAAGAAACGGATTCAGGGGTACTTGCCGGTCCCGAAAAGGTGCTGCCCCACCTGAAAAACGTTTGCAAGCAAAAAACATCCTTAAATCTTCAAATTGATGATAGACCCGGACAATTCAGTAGTGTTTTTTTAAAGGACCTCACTGAAAAACAGACAGCGGTCACCATAGACACCCTGGTTCCGCAGGAAGGAAACCAGTTTATTGAAAATTCCGATACCCTCAGTGTCTCTTACACTTTTCAGGAAAAGCGTTTAAGCTTTGACACAAGGTTCCTTGGCACTGCCTTAAAAAAGCTTTCGCTTGTAAAACTCTCTATTCCCAGGTTTATTGAAGAGAGGAGCGAAAAAAAAGCCGGAAATCCTGATCTCCACGTTGAGACCCCCTTGAAAGTGAGGTTAGGCCACTTGCAAAAGATTTGTGAACAAAGCATACCCCTTGAGCTTAAGATCGACGAACAGGACAAGGCATACAAAAGTATTTTTGCTAAGCTTCAAAGAGATGACCCGCCTGAATTATATATCAATTTAATATCCCCAAAAGAAGGAAATAAGGATATTGCGAAATCCAGAAGTGTCCTGCTTTCCTATACTTTTCAAAACAGAAATTTTTTCTTTGAATCCGATTTCATTGAAATTGAAAAAAAGAAGCTTAAGGTTATCAGGCTCTATAATCCCAGAATAATCGAAGAGGTGGTTCGGAAAAGAATTTCCAAGGCAGATGGCCCTTCCGGAGAACCCGCCGCCAAGGTAGTTGACCGCCGTAAATTTAACAGGGTTGCGCCTTCAACGGATTCTCCATTGCATGTCTATCTGGAATATGGAAAATCCAAATGGGAGGTTACCAATATCAGTGTTGGAGGGACCGCTTTTTTAACCAAGTTAACCAAGGAAAAGTTAAAGGTGGGAATGGCTATCAACAACATGGGTCTTTCCCTTCCAACCGAAACCGCGAAGATAATATTACCAAAGGTAATTGTCAGGGACCTCCAGGAAAATCCCGCTCTACCTGGAGAGAAAAAAAATAAATGCTCAGTGGAATTTTTCGAATTGAACAGTTCCGATCGTGAGAAAATCGAAAAATATATCCAAAAAAGAGAAGAGGAGCTTAAAGGCAAGCCCAGTATCTTGGAGGAGGAATTGGAGCGAATTGACGAATTTTAAATTATTGGTGAAGAACGATTACCCCTATCAGCTTATTCTTTCCTATACCAGTCGCGATTGAAAAATCGGCAAATAGTTAAAGTAAATTCTAGCTTTTTAAATACACCTTTGTTATACTGGTTGTATGAAAAAGCTAGTTTTATCTGACAAACAAACCGCCAAGCTCTTGGTAGCCCACCGTAC
>JAJDAS010000480.1 GCA_029261755.1 Nitrospinia bacterium | reverse complement strand
ATAGGCGTTGGTAAAGAAGGGGGCGCTCCCATTCCAAACCGGGACGCCGGGGGTGGATTCAAAAAGGACAGGAATGGCAATCTGGTGATAAGCAAACTGGACGAGGTCACCCTCCAGCAGATAGCGTTGAAAACCAATGGGCTCTATGTACGTTCCGTGACGGGTGACATGGACCTGGAAAAGATTTACAAGGAAAATATCCGGGCCAAGATGGAACAGGGAGAATTGAAAAGCACCAGAAAAAAAAGGTGGGAGGAACGATTTCAGATTTTTGTCTTGATCGCGTTGGCCTTCATTGTACTTGAATCCGTTTTAAGCGAAAGGCGTTTCAAAAAGGTATGAATGAGAATATTGCAAGAGAAAAAGAAACAGGGCTGTTGAAAAGCTTAAAGGAAATGAGAGGCGTTCTTGTGGCCTTTTCAGGGGGGGTGGATTCCACCTACCTTCTCAGCGCTTCAAAAGACGCAGTGGGGGTGAACAATCTCATGGCCGTCACCGCAACATCCAGCACCTACCCTCAGAGCGAACTGGAAGAGGCCAGGAAGCTTGCCAAAGATTTGGGGATAAAACATAAAATAATCACCTCGGAGGAGCTGGAAATCGACGGCTTCAGCGATAATCCCCCGAATCGATGCTACTACTGCAAAGGGGAACTTTTTACAAAATTATGGGAAGTAGCCGGGGCGGAATCTATACCTTATGTGCTGGATGGGTCCAATTACGATGACATTGGGGACTATCGGCCCGGTATGCAGGCAGCGAAGGAAAAAAAGGTGTGTAGTCCTCTGAAAGAAAACAAAATGACCAAGGAGGAAATCAGGTTTCTTTCCAGGGAGAGGGGGCTCCCCACCTGGGATAAACCTGCTTACGCTTGCCTGGCATCGAGATTTCCCTATGGGGACAAAATCGACGCCCACAAACTCAAAATGGTGGAAAAGGCCGAGGAGTTCCTGAAAAAAATAGGATTCCGACAAGTAAGAGTGAGACATCATGGCGACATAGCCCGTATCGAGGTGTCTGAAGAAGAAGTGGAAAATCTTCTTGCCCGCAATTCTTCTGATTCAATTACGAAAAATTTAAAGGATTTAGGCTTTACCTATGTGGCAGTGGACCTGGAAGGGTATCGGACAGGAAGCATGAACCAAACCTTGCCGCAATCCTAGCCGAAGGCCAAGGCTAAGGCCGAGGCGAAGGAGTGGAAGGGTAAAGGTTAAAAAGGCTAACGCATAAGGCTTAAGACTACCCCCTTGACCTTTTCCACCTTTGGTCTTCTATTGTAAGCCTTTTCCCTTTCTTTGCCTCAGCCTTAGCCTCGGCCTGAGTAGTTTTTTTTATTGACATAGGGGTGGAAATCCTTATAATACTTGGGACTCATGGAAATATTGTGGGGAGGTATGTTACGGATTCTTAGGTTTTTCCCCGCTAAAAATAAAGCTAAAACGTCTTTGAAATTAATTGGATAGGAGGTGAATAAATATGGCCCTTACAAAAAAAGAGTTTATTGATGCTGTTGCTAAAGCAAGTAAATCAGAAGCCAGCAAAAGGGAGCTTGGAGAAGTTCTTGACGCCGCTTTCGACATAATCAAGAAAAATGTTAAAAAAGGTGAAAAATTCATCTATCCCGGTTTTGGTATTTTTTCCTTGAAGAAAAGAAAAGCAAGAAAAGGTAGAAATCCAAGAACAGGCGAAGAGATCAAAATCAAAGCCAGCAAAACCGTGGGTTTCAAACCCTCCGCGACCTTCAAAAATAATCTGTAATACTCGTTCAAGAATACAAAGCCCTATGCCCTTTTTGTTTATTCGGAGGATATAGGGCTTTTTTCTTTCCAAGTCCTTACCTCCTCCGGCAAATGTTGTTTAAACTTATTCTGGTTTTCATCCTGTTTCCTTTTATTGAGTTGGCCTTACTGGTAAAGCTTGGAACTTTGGTCGGTCTCTGGTACACTTTGGCATTATGTCTTTCCACCGGAATTGCCGGCGCAGCGCTGGCTCGATGGCAAGGCCTTGAGGTAATCAATAAAATCAAGCAAAATATCAATTCCGGCCGAATTCCGGAGCAAGAACTCTTCGATGGCGTTTGCATCCTTGTGGGAGGGATTGTGCTTCTAACACCAGGGCTGCTCTCCGATGCCATGGGACTCTTGATTTTGATTCCCAGTACCCGCAAGGTTTTTCAAATTTACCTAAAAAGATCCCTGGAGAAAAGAATGGGGATCATTGACGTTTCATAATGCAAGGATTCGGGACAAAATAAGAAAAGGGAAATATAATGGCTATCCTCGATACGGTTAGAAAACTAGCAAAGCTCAAAAATATCATACCCCCTGAAAAGGTCAATACCCCGGGCAGGATTGAGATTATTGTAGACGCAATTGTTGACCAACGAAAGATGCTTGAGGTGGCCGTGGACGAGCGGATTCAATCCTTTTCTTCTTCAGGAATAATCGACATAGGCAAATACAAAGGCAACACTTGTCTGGTAATCGACACATTAATTCCAAAGCTAGAAGGAATGAGGGCTTTGGAAACCGCCTCCCAGTTGGAGGTTGGGGTCCGATTGAACAAAGTCCCCTATACTTTTAAATCCAGGTTTTTTGCCGTAAGTGATGAGAATTCCCCACAGGTGACAATTTCCTATCCCCAGGAAGTTTTTATACACCAATTTCGTAACGCCTTCCGAATTTCACCGACCCTGGAACAGCCTATTTACGTGGATGTTAAATTCAAAGCTTTCCAGGAAGACGAGACCGGAGAAGAAGCAGGAGAAGAAACCGGAGAAGAGGGCGAAAATGCTGAAAAAGCCGGGACAATTAAGGACTTCGAGGAAACCGGGAATTTCGTGGAAGATATCTCCATTGATGGAATGGCCTTTTTGACAAAAAGCGGTAAGCTCACTGCGGGAAAAGAAGTTTACGTAGATTTTAAGGTGCCCGGTGTCGACCACTTTAAAACAAGAGCTGTGGTTATGAATTTGTTGCGGGCCGACAGCACGAAATACCCTTTCAAGTGCGGCATCCGGTTTGAAGATATTCCGGAGACGGCCAAAAACAGGATTTATGAATACCTCATGAAGCTCCAACGTCAGGAACTAAAAAGGCAAAGAGGACTTTACTAGCCCCACCCTGCCACCCTTCCAATGACAATCATTGACCGCTATATCCTGAGAGAACTGACCAAGATCTTTCTTTTAAGTACCTTTGTGCTCACCGGAGTCCTTTTTCTGGACAAGGTCTTATTTTTGACCGGGCTGATAATTAATAAAAATGTATCCTTGGTCAATGTGGTGAAAATGCTGCTGTATATCAGCCCCGCTTTTCTAGCCATCACCATACCCATGGGAGTCCTCGTAGCAGCCCTGATTACCTTCAGTCATCTTTCGGCGGAAAGTGAAATTATTGCCATGAAGGCGACGGGCATCAGCTTTCCACAGATGCTGAGGCCTGTGCTGTACCTATCTCTGACCACCTATTTCTTCTCCAATATCATCATGTTTGCCGCGCTCCCATGGGGAAACCAATCCTTCAGGGATTTGATTTTCCATATCCTCAGAAGCAAGGCAGGCACCGAAATCAAGGAGGGGGTTTTTTACAATCAATTTAAGGACATGGTATTATATGTGAACAAAAAGGCCATAAATGATCCGATAATGCAAGGGATATTTATTTCCGATTCCACCACCAAGGAGGGACAACGGATTATCACGGCGAAGCAGGGTATTCTCTTCCACGACAATAAATCAGGGAACCAAATATTTCAATTGAAGGATGGTACCATCCATCAATGGGAGGAAAAAAACCAGGGATACCGGATTCTGTCCTTCAATAAATATAGCCTCCCTATCGATGTCCCGGACCCTACCAGGCAGGGCGGCAGATTAATGAAGGGCAATCGGGAGATGTCTGTGGGGGAACTCCTGAAAAAGATCGAGTCGCTCAAAAAGGATGGCAAAAAGTTCAGTATGGAGTTAGTGGAATTCCATAAAAAGTTTTCCATTCCATTTACCTGCTTGATATTGGGCTTCATCGGTGCGCCACTTGGGATAAAAACAGCCAGAGCGGGGAGATCAGGAGGATTTGCCGTAAGCCTCATTGTAATTTTGTTCTATTATGTCTGCCTGATTTTTGGGGAAAGCCTCGGCGGGACAGGTCAGCTCCCACCGGCAATAGCCATGTGGATACCGAATATTCTCATTATGGCGGTGGGTTGCTATCTGGTGAACAAGACCACGAAAGAAACCCCCATTGTTTTTATGGAAAAGTTTATTGGCTGGGTTGTGGAATGCGCCCAAAAAATAAAGAGCATGTTTGTAAAAGATGTAGGTATTGAGACATGATTTTAAACGGCGCGTAACTACCTAAATCCGTAGCTACTCAGGTTATCAGGTTCAGGGTTCACCGTTAAAAGACCAAGATTTGGAGTGAGGAGGCAAAGTTGGCCGCCATGCGTTTTTCATAAACCTTCAAACATTTAAATTTAAGGCTTTTAACCTGGAACCGTGAACCTATGAACATTGAACCTAAGCAGTTACTTAAATCCTATATTTTACAGGGAGAAAGAAATGATGAAAACCATGGAAGGAAGTTTGACAGGAGAAAAACTGAAATTTGGAATCATCGTCACCCGGTTTAACGATTTTATTACTTCGAGGCTTTTGGAAGGCGCCTTGGATTGCCTCACGCGGCATGGGGTCAAGGAAAAGGACATCACCATAGCCAAAGTCCCCGGTTCCTTTGAAATTCCGCTTGTGGCGAAAAAGATGGCTTTTTCAGGGAATTACCATGCGGTCATTTGCCTTGGCGCCGTGATCCAGGGCGACACGGCTCATCATGTCTATGTTTCTTCCGAGGTCACCAAGGGAATAGCTCAGGTGGGGCTGGAGTCTGGGGTTCCGGTGATCATGGGGATTCTCACCACGGAGACGATCGAGCAGGGAATCGAGCGCGCCGGGACGAAGTCCGGGAACAAGGGATGGACAGCGGCCCTCTCCGCCATCGAGATGGCTAACCTTCTTAAAAACGTTACCTAATCGGTTTTTTTTCTTTTTTCCGCCACATCTAAATCATAGGTACCCTGAAGGTTCATCCACTACTTCGCGGTTGTGCCAAGGCTTCCGCCAAGTCCAGGGCCGTGGCTGCCGTGATGTTTCTCTTCTTAAATATAAGCCTTCATTTTATAAAACAAAAATTTCAAAACCTCTCCTACAAAATATCGAAAGCCTCCCACCGTTCGCCACCAGTTGTCAGACGAAAAAGCCATAGATTGATATAGCGTAAAGAGAAAGGAGGCGACCATAAAAAGATTGCCGCTCGCTTTTTGTCGCCAGATGAGTTTTTTGCATACACAGGACCTTTCGTCTACCTTGCTGTTCTCAGTCTTCCGTAGTCCGTTTTCCGTCCTCCGTCCTCCGTTTTTTTCGTCCCTTCCCCAACGGGCACGGATAACGGTCACGTTTCACGAGTACTTCCCTTCGTCCCCGCTTCCCGCTCTTATCCCTATCTTTTCATGTAGTTACACGTCTTAAGGACAAACTCATTCCAAATAGGGACATTTGCGATTCCGCGAAACCCCTTTAATAACAAAGGGTTATCTCAGATCAACAAGTTGACCGTGACATTTATGCCCTGGTTTATGTGGATTTTCGCCGGGTTGTTTGGGGGATAATATTTTATTTTCATCCTAACGTGTTGATAAATAACACTTTCCGAGATTTCCCTCCTTTTTCCTCTCAAAATGGCATGATTTTCGCTAATGTTTCAAAAGGTGTTTAGCTGAAGGCTAGCCGCAGATATTTGAAATATTAGCCAAAATAAAAACAAAAAAATCTTCTTTACCACGGAGAGCGCAGAGTGGCAAGGCCACAACCAAAGAGATAATTAGCCACGAAGATCGCGAAGATACACGAGGGAGTACAAGAGATTATCCCCTTCGCGTTCTTCGTGGACTTAGCGGCAAATAAAGTCTTTTCTTTTAGTCTACCTCTGTTTTCTCCATGTTCTCTGTGGTGAAATTAGTTTTTGCTTTTGATTTTAAAGAATTTTTTAAATTGTGAGAGACGAATTATCTAAAAAAATCATTAAAGTACACATATTGCCCCAACCACATTTTTGTGCGAAATAAGTAGTTTTGGAAAAATAAAGCCGGTATATGGATCTCACGGCAAATGTTTTCCGCATTCTAATTGGAGGTTTATGCCGTCATATAAGCATAATAAGAACAATGGGTTACGCCCGTAGCAATTTACTGAAATACCGTAAAAATGGTTAATAAATAAGGATAATATCACTCGATTTATCTATAACTATAGGTTTAGGTTTTTGGCGTAAAAAGGGCAAATACCTAAACCTATAGTTTATAGCGAGGCAATGCCCATTTATGAAATAATTTTTATTATCAGATTATGCTTGAAAGCGTTGATGCGGTGTAGTGCCTTTTGGTCTCCCTTTAAAACCTAGCCAAAGATATTTGAAATTTTATGAGCCACTAAGGCACAAAGACAAAAAAAAATTAAAAACTTTCTTAACCACAGATTTCACAGATGGCACAGATTTATTTTTATTGAGATTACCTAATCTGTGCAATCAGCGGAATCTGTGGTTCCATGTCTTTGATTTTAAAAGGTTTTCACATTGTGAGAGACGGATTCTCAAAATCTACGTGTAAGTATCTGCTATGAGGTCGAATGTCAAGAAAACGTTGATTCAAAGCCCTGTTTTTCCCTTCTCCCCAACCAGGGTGAGGGGTATCGCAGAAGGGAAAATCCCTTTTAAGAGCTTTGGGAACGACTTGATACAGCTG
>JAJDAS010000479.1 GCA_029261755.1 Nitrospinia bacterium | reverse complement strand
CAGCTGTATCAAGTCGTTCCCAAAGCTCTTAAAAGGGATTTTCCCTTCTGCGATACCCCTCACCCTGGTTGGGGAGAAGGGAAAAACAGGGCTTTGAATCAACGTTTTCTTGACATTCGACCTCATAGCAGATACTTACATAATAATTATGATAATTTATCTCTCACAATTAAAAAACCTTAAAATCAAAGACTTTTAACCGCGAATGAACGCGAATTTACGCGAATTCAAGCCTTAACCTTACTCTTCTTAGGGCGAATCTTGGTCGCTTTTTACCAAAATAAAGAAAAACCAAAAAAAACAATCTATCTTGGTTCTATGGTTTTATTCGCGTTCATTCGCGGCCATTCGCGGTTAAAAAGTTTTTTAAAATTTCAAATATCTTTGGATAGTATTACCCGGCAACTTTGCTGAAATCACCTTTTGGTGCGCCACAAGGAGGGCATACCCAATCCTCGGGCAAGTCTTCAAATTTAGTTCCTGGTTCGATGCCGTTATCGGGATCACCAACCGCAGGGTCATATTCCCAACCACAAACGTCACAAATCCATTTTTCCATTAAAAATTCACCTCCTTTTATTTGCTACTTGATAAATGTTTGCAGGTTTTCTAATCATTCTCATCGTAAATATCACCCGAGATAAGGATTATGCTAGCCCCCATATAAAAACCAATTACGATAACCCCTGATTTGTTTTGTCTTATTATGATTCAGGAAGTTCTTTCAGTTCCATGTTCAAAAGTTTGCAAATTTTCAGAAGGAGCGTTTTTTGATCTATGGGTTTCACAAGGCAATCCCTGGCTCCTGCCTTGAGTGCTTGAAGAATCACATTTTTTTCCGGTGAGGAAGAGATCATGATGGCAGGCAGATCCGTATAAACGGGTTGTCTATGAATCATCTTTAACAACTGAATGCCATTGATATTGGGCATCTCAATGTCAATCAACCCCAAATCTATTGCCGGTTGAACGGCCAGCTTCTTCAGGCATTCTCTTGCGTCACAGGCGTCTATCACCTCGAAGTCGGCGTCTTTAAGTAAATCTTTAACCTGTTTCCTGGTAACAGGAGAATGGTCGACAAGAAGGATGATTTTCTCTTCTTGAAGAGATGGTCTGGAGGCATTTGCGTTTCCTTTGTCAACATTAGAATCACCATTTTTTTCTTCAGCCATAATGCTTGCCCCTAAAAGTTAAATCCGTTGACCCTACATAAAGCCTTGAGTAAATTAAAATTTGACACAGATTTTCCATTATTTTGGGTTTTAATCATATTGAATCTGTGGCTATCAGTGTCTATTTATTTCTTTTTTTTGACACTGATTTACACTGATCTTTTATGATTTTAATTCTTTAATCATATTGAATCTGTGGCTATCTGTGTCAATTCTTACAGCTTGTCCAATTCCACCCTTGCTTCCTCAAAGTCCGGCGCCAGCTCCAGCGCTTTACGAAAACATTTCGCCGCCTTGTCCCGGTTGCCAATGGAAAGATATGCCTTCCCCATATTGTAATAAATCGCCTCGTCATCCGGCGCAAGTTGACAGGCCTTTTGATACTCCTCAATGGCTTCCTTTACCTTGCCCTGCCTCCTCAAGGCTATGCCAAGGCGGTTGGCGATATGGACATATTCCTTTATTTCTTGGGGAGTCAGATTTTTAGGGTCCCTGGCCATGGAACGGCGGAAGTATTCTTCCGCCTCTTCAGCGTTTCCCTTTTCCAGGCATATCTCCGCGATATCTTTGGCTTTAGCCGGATCTTGTTCAATCGCTCCTTTAAAGGCTTTCCGGGCTTCCTCTTTATCTCCTTTCTCCAAATAAATTTTCCCCATAGTCGCGTGGCGCTCTGCATTGCAGGGACTTATTTCAGCGGCTTTCTTCAAGGAAGAGAGGGCCCGATCCGTCTTCCCTTCTCTTGTGTAAAGATCGGCCGAGGCAACATAGGTTTTAAGATATCTTGGGTTATTTGCCATTGCCTGGGCAAAGGAGTTTTCCGCTTCATCATATTCTCCCTTTTCCTTTAACACTTCCCCCCTGAGAACATGTACCCTGGCGGTGCTTTGAGGGCTCATCGCCAATGCCGTGTCAAAAAGGGAAAGGCTATCCTCAAGCCGGCCTTGCTTCATAAGCGTCTCGCCCGCGTTGATCAACTTGACATGTTCCGGGGGATTGGCCCTCTGTTTTATTATGCCGAGCATCTTTTTTTCCATGTCCATTGCCGTGAAGGGTTTCATAAGAATTCCGTTCATGCCGACCTCGGCGGAAGCCTGGATGAGTTTTTCACTACTGCTCTCTGCAGTTACCATTAACAGGGGAATATTTTCCAGTTCCGTATCCGCCCTGATTTCCAGGGCAAGGTCAATTCCCGACATGCGAGGCATATACCAATCTATAAGGGCAAAAACGCATTTTCTATGGGACTCCTTCGCAATGGCCTCCAATTTAGGGTGTTGGTTGTCCTTTAGAACGGCAAGGGCGATGTCCCCATCCCCCACTTCCACCACATGCTCCACCCCAATAGATCGGAGGATATTCTTGATTGTCTTGCACATATTGGGCACGTCGTCCGCTACCAGGGCATAGCCGTTTTTTAAGGAATAACCGAGACAGAAAGAGTTTTGCTTATTTTTTTGCATGTTTATTCCAGAGAGTATCTTTGTTTGCAGGGAAGATGATTCATCATTCCTTTTTTTATGCGTCTATCTTGCTCATTGGGCAACTCCTGGTTATGCAAGTTATTAGCATTTTTTTGAAAGTCCGTCTTTCCTGTGAGTTTTTTGGCCACTTTCAGCAGGCCTTCCGTCCAAAAAAGAGTTAAAGGGAGACGAATGCTTTACCCGGCATTCAATACGAGATATTTCGCCTACAGCCGTAGTTATTTTCACACATAAAAGCTTAAAGCATTACGTGCTACTGCCCCTTGTACGCTTTTTCTGCCTGAATAATGCTCGGAGCGGCTTATAAAGAAAAGATTCATAAGAGCACTTCCAAAAAATCTCTTTACAACCTCCTGTCTCTTCCCTTAACAAAGCTAATAGCAGTCACGATTTTTCTTTTTTTATCTCTGCCACAATAGGGTGAACATGAAACCCATTATTTTTATCGAAAACAGCAAATGCGGAACCCACGGCCTGTTTTTTTTCTTCCTCGTTCAAATGGGAAGCCTCTTTTTCCAGGAGAAAATTTGGAATAACGCCGGCCATGGTTATTTTTTGTTCGGAATATTGGCGATTGAGGGCGTCTTCCATACTAAGATTGTAAACCGTTACGAAAAGAAGAATTGTTTTGATATTGGTGATAAAATCCCTAAAGGAAAGGGAGTAGCTTTTTATTTTTTGTATTTGTTCTTCCGTAAACACCTTTTCCGCGCCAAACATTTTGCTTAACTCTTCTTCAATATTCACCTCTGCCATATAGATATTGGGGATTAAGGCCGGGGTCCTTGGAATTTTTTCCCTTAATTTATCATAATTAATATTCATAGTACTCTCCCCTTTAAGAAGATATTGCTCCGTTATGGTTCAGGATGTTCTTTCGTGTCCATGTTTACATTTTATTCAAATTCACAGAATAGGTAGCGAAACTGGTATTCCCTCCCCGGTTCAAGGTTCAATGTGACGGTGTAATCCCCATTCTTCAGCTTTTTCATGGGATTGGAATAGATACTCCAATCATTAAAATCGCCAACAATGTACGCATTTTTTCCACGAGTAGCGGCCATCTTTGGCAATCTGAATGTTACCCTGCAAACCTTTTTGCTCTTCAGGTACTCTTTTTTGATACCAATGGTCGAAACGGTTTCCTTTGCTGGAGATTTTTTTCAGCTACCGGTTTTTCATCAACCGTTTTGTAGGCGGCGCTTCTTATTCTTGAGGCTATAGGTTTTCTTTGCTGTTTTTTTGCCAATTTCCTCTCCCTCATTTATAAAAGATGTTTGAAGAGTATTATCTCTCAAAATTTCAAAAATCTAACGCTGGAGCAAACCGATACACACGAAATAGCACGAAATTAATTCTTTTTTTATTTTTTAGTGCCCCTTTCGTGTGTTTCGTGGGCTATTTATTGGGTTTAGTTGCTATTAAAAATTAAAATTTTTTTTTGGTAAAATTAACCTTCTTCAAAACTGAACTCAACAACCAAATCATCATCTCCAATCTTGAATGGCACGGAGACACATGGGGCGTCGCCCATACTAGTAATTTCGTGCCCCTTGCCCACAATAACGGAGGGGATGCCTGCCTCAAAGTTTGCCCCGATATCGGCAAGGATCCTTCTGGCATCGCCGGTAATCATGTTGGTTATCTCTCCCACGGCGTCTCGAATTTCATCGTTAAGTTCCGTTTGTTGTTCTCCCAGCATGGATGTAACCACCTTCAACGCCGCTGCTTCGGAAAAGGAAACCACAACCACCCCACTGCCAAATCCCGTTAAACCGATGGTACCCGAAATATCCCCAATAGCCTTACTGTCTTTTTTGACGAAGGGTTTTCCCGGTTTGATATCCAGGGAAGCCATGGTTTTTAAGACGTTTATGGTGGCTTTTAAAAAGGGATTAATGTATTCAGCTTTCATTGTTCTTCTTCCTCCAAGTCATAATATTCTCCAAAGAATTTATTAAATTTTTCTTTTCCTTCCGGGGGTAATTCCTTGAGGACCGGCAAACATTTCTCTTCTATAAGATTGCGAAAGTCGGCTTCCGTTGTTTTTCCTCCTTTTTTAATGTAGCAATCCATTTCGTGGATCTCTTCATCCCAATCAATAATAAAGAATTCCTGATAGTTTCCGTCTTTGATACTCAAGGAAGCTCCCCTATTATCACTTTCAATGGAAAACACGCACCCCGTTCCTTTATGTTTATAGCCTATAAAAAACATCTCGGAAGATTCTTCCCAACCAGAGGAACAACCTTGAAAAAAAACAGTTAGAACCAGGACAGAAAAAAATCCAAGAATAGTATTCATAATGAAGCAACTTTCCTTATCATTCTTCAACCGGTTGTTTTGAATTTTTCAACCAACTGTTGAAGATTCGTTGATAGCTGTTCCAGTTCACCGGAGGCCTTTGCTGTTTCCATAGTGCCACCGGCAAATTCCCGGCTGGTGTTCGCTAAATTGTTGACCGTTTCCGCAAAGTTGTTAATGCTGACTGTCTGTTGCTCCATGGCCACGGCAATCTGTTCGATCATAGTATCAACGGTTTCCGCTTCCTTTGCGATATCGCCAATGGAGGTATTTGCCTCTCCCATGGAATGGATGGCTTCTTTTACAGTGCTTTGAATGGTCCCAATCACCGATGTAATTTCCTTGGTGGCCTTGGTTGTTTTTTCGGCCAGTTTTCTAACTTCATCCGCTACCACCGCGAAACCTTTTCCATGGGGCCCCGCGTTGGCTGCTTCGATAGCGGCGTTGATGGCCAGGAGGTCCGTTTTCCCGGCTATATCCGCTATGAGGCTTATCACTTCACCGATCTTTTGTGAATTTTCATCCAGGGTGGCAATGATCCTCGAAGACTGCGCCAGCACACGCTCCCCGGTTTTTGCCTTTTCCAGGGTTGTTTTGGCGGCGTTGGCTACCTTACCGGAGTTTCCCGCCACATCACGAATGGCTTTTGCCATCTCGTCCGTTCCCGAGGCCAGGTTGGAGGTCTGGGACGCCTGGCTCGTAGCATTAGCGGACATTTCTTCCGCAGTTGCCGATAGCTCGGTGGCTGCTGAAGCAACACCGTCGGTGCTTTCCAGCACCTTTCCCACCAGGCTTTCCAGCTCTGCTGTAAAGGCGTTAAATCCTTTTACCAGATTGCAAAGCTCTTCCGTAGCTTGTTTTTCTTCCAGCCGTTCGCTCAAGTTGCCGCCTCTTTTAGCGATATCTTCTAGTTTTGTGGCTATTCTCTGCTCTTGGTTCCGTCTTTTTTGATCAAAACCGAGCCAGAAGAAAATCAGCAAGACTGTAACCGCCAACGCCCCAAGTTTGAGAAACAGTTCATGGGTTTTTCTCTTTACAACCTCTTGTAAAATGTTTTCATCATATCGATAAAAAAGCGTCCACGGACTTTTATCCTTTACATCCAAGGTTTCCGCAAAAGCCCTGGTATCCACTTTACCCAACCTTGCCATCTCCTTTGCCAAACGGACCAGGTCCTCCGGTTTCCGGCGGTCATGAACATACACATCAAAATCTTTATGGATGAGAACGAAGTCAGGGGCCTTTTTGGGGTCCGGCATTTGAAATCCAAGGCCTTCGGCGGCCTCTTGGTCTTCGCCGGTTAGGATTAGAAAGGGGACGTCCAGCAACAGGGCCTCAAGAATATTGACCCGAAAAATGGCTGAAATAATTCCGCGAAGAAGACCCTCTTCGGAATAAAAGGGAGTGGAGTACAGGACGCCAAACGTGTTATGGACATCCCCTTCCGTTTTGGACGGGTACTGGGTATTGTCGCATGTCCTCATGGCAGGACTGGAAATTGCCGGAATATCGTTCAGGCCTTTAGCGGTGAAACGTGGATAGTGCTGCTTAAAGTAGGCGATTTGGCGCGGATAGTAGGCATATTCATCGTGTTCCAGTTCTTCGGGAATGTCGGGGTTTTTATAACCTCCCGTGTCTTCAACCTCTTCTTCCGAAGCCCCTTGGTCCTTGCCAATAACAAGAGAATCGTACATCAAAAAGGGGGTTTCGCCTTTGGAGGCATCCAATCCTTCCAGAATACAATAGACCTCGGAAACGCTGATGTTGGAGGCGAGGTTATTGTAAAGCTGTTGGACGGTAAGGTGTCCTTCTTCGGTGAAACGCCCCTGGGCCACCACGTCTTCTCCATCGCTAACTATATTGCCGCCCTGGATGGAACGGACGCTGGGCAGGAGGCCTATGGTCCTGGTTGTCTGGTAGGTAACGGTAAAGAAATTCTCTATCTCTCCCTTTTTTTTCTTAAAGACTTCCGAGATAAGGCTAGCCTTGGTTCTCTTTATGATTTCTTCTTTTGTGGATTCATAGTCATTCCACCAATAAAGCCCGAGGGAAATGGAAACAACCAGCGCCAAAACATAATAGGTTTTTTGCTTGTTCATAATAATATCCTTTCTATATCACAATGTTTTTGATCTTTTGAATGAATTTTTCCATGTCCAATGGCCTGGAAATAAAATCATCAGCACCTAATTGAAGCGCCTTTTCCTTACTTTTCAATTTCATTCCCGTCATCACTATGACAGGAATAGATTCGGTTTCCGGGTCCTTTTTTACCTTTTCAAGTAATTCAAAGCCGTCCATAACAGGCATACGAATGTCCGTAACAATTAAGTGAATCTCATTTTCTTTCAAGATTTTTAAAGCCTCTTCGCCACTTTCTGCCTCTATAATGTCAGCGTCTTCCTTTTCCAAGCAGCATTTGAGAGGCATTCTTGCGTCCTCTTCGTCATCCACAAGCAAAATCCGGGGCCTGACATAAGGGAGTTCCGCATAAAAAACACTTCCTTCTCCAATTGTGGACTCCACGGTAAGTATGCGCGCATAAATA
>JAJDAS010000478.1 GCA_029261755.1 Nitrospinia bacterium | reverse complement strand
CGGTGGCCACCGCTCCAATGCAGGTTGTTGGGTGAACGGGAATCATAAAATTACTTTTGCCTCCATACAAAAAATATTTTAAATTTTAGATTGCTGATTTTAGATTGGCGGAATATTTAGTTAAAAAAACCTACCACCAATCTAAAATCTAAAATCACAAATCTAAAATTTCCTAAACAGTAAGATATGAATTATCAGGAACGCCGTGTAGTACTTAATATGTTGAGCCCTTTTCTTAACAGATGGGTGTGCTTCCAAAGGGGCGACCTTACTCCTAGTGTGTATCCTAAACGATAAATGGCCGGCATGAGCGGTGAACTAACCTCTCCGGCAATGATAAAGTTCGATTGGCTCCTCACAGTGGTTTGCAACTCTTCTATCATCCATTGCTTGTCCACCTCCGGCGAGACGTAAAAAACGGGGTCCAGCAAACGCATGGAATTCTTTGGTAACAGACCTTGCTCCTCGGCAATCTTCTGCAACTTGGTTCCGGGGTAAAGGCGGATCCCAATGGTAAAATAGGCCACGTCTTCGGGTCGGATGAATTCGCGGGCAAAGCTCAAAGTTTCCTGAACCGTAGCGTTGGTTTCGCCGGGTCCTCCCAGCATGAAGAACCACATGCAGGGAATTTTGTGACGAGCAACGGCCTGGGCGGCCTTGAACACATCTTCTGCGGCAAAGCCTTTTTCAAATCGGCTAAGAACCGTATCCGATGCGCTTTCCACCGTTATCCCTATCCCGTTGAATCCGGCCATCTCCATGGCGGTGAGCAGGGGATCGTCCAGGTATTTAGGGTTTATTTCCAGGCTTTGCAGGCGAGCCTTCACCCCGGATTTGATGATCTCTTCGCAGATGGACATGGCATGATCGTAAGGGAAATTGAAGACATTATCCACGAACTCCATATCCTTGAAGCCAAGTTCCACCTGTCGTTTTACTGCCTCCGCCACTGCTCTTGGCTCGGCCAAGCGCCCCTCTTGCCCTCCATCGATGATGTCGTAGGTGCAGTAAACACATTTGAAGTTGCATCCGGTTTTGGTTTTCACCGGTATGGCGGTGAGGTTGGTTTGGTAAGCCCGAAGATTGATCCACCTTTGATAGTCGGGGACAAGACACAGTTCCGTAGTGTCATTAACATAATCATTGTTTTCAAGGTAACGGCCGTTTTCTAACCAGGAAACCCCCGGCACGTCATCAGGGACCTTGCCATGGGAAAGGCACTCCAAAAGCCGGGGAAAAGAAGAAAATGCGTCTCCGGTAACGGCATAGGAAGCGCCGGTATATTTCAAAATTTCCTCCGGCATGATGCTGATGGCCGCCCCGCCCAAAATCACAGGAATCTTGGCGTAATCGTGGATCTCTTCCATCACAGGCAGAAGCTCTTCCGTGAATAAAACCGGGTTCCGCATGTCGTTGTTGTCGATGTTGCGAACGGAAATTCCAATGGCTTGGGGCTCAAAGGTTTTTAGTTTGGCCCTCAAAGCCTTCAGCGGATTTCGTTGAAACATGAAATCCAGAAAACCCACCTCATGACCGGCCTTGGAGGCGGCGTCTGCCGCCATGCAAGCCCCGATGGGGATAACCGGCAAGGGTGTTCGTGTTCGATTGACGCTTAGGATCAGTATTTTCATTAAAAGTTCCAGTGGTTTAAAAAACAAAAACTTTCTAAACCGCGAATGATCGCGAATTTACGCGAATAAAACCATAGAACCAATAAACAAAGATGTAGTATTTTCTTTGGTTTTTCTTTATTCGCGTAAATTCGCGTTCATTCGCGGTTCCATGCCTTTTGACCTTTGCCTTTCAAATCAAAAATCTAAAATCAAAAATGTTTCTCATTTCCACATTTTACCCGACTCAAGATCCTCCGTAACTTCGGAATAGAGTTTCAGACAATCCGACTGGTAGCCGGGTTCCATCTGGACATGTTTCTCGGCAACGGTGTGGCAGTAACGGCATGCGGAACAGTTCTTGTCACTGCATCTCTCCGCAATGAAGCGGTTGAGAAAGCCGTTCAGGTTTTCGTTTCTGATCACCACCGGAGGCGGAATTTCCAGGGAGGTGAGCATCCCTTGTTTCTCTGAAAGTTCCTTGATTTTCATCATTTTCAGAGGGTTCACTTTGAAGGGCCGCAGAAAATAACGAAGAACCATATGGAGTTTCGACATGGCGCTCTTGTCGTTGTTTTGATGTCCATAAGGCTGCACCAGATCCAGCAAATTTCCCTCATACTTGCCTTCGGAATATGCTCTCACTCGTGTTCGGAGAAGGTCTGTGGGGCTATTCCTCTCCACGATCTTGAAATTTTCGTACCCGATCTTTTGGTAGTGGGAGAGGTCCTCCGGCCTGATCCAACTGGCCCGGATGTAGTTCACGGGGTCGCGAAGCTTTTCCTGTGTACAGCGCAGGATGCAGTAGTCGATGTAAAAACCCTTGTTTCTGTGTTTCGACTGGGATGCGTGGGACAGCATGTTCATATGCATATTGGACATCCCGCAGGAATAGAAACAACTGTTGTTCACCAGCAGTTGGAGATCACATTTTGCCGCCTCACGAATTTGGGACAGCAGCTTGAAGTCGCGGTTTACGGCGATGTCTTCCAGGCAAAGACAATCCGCGCCTTCGTCTTCCCAGAATTTTACCCTTTGCACCGTGTTGATGGCGGCGAATACTCCGATTCTGGTTTTGAAAGCGGGGTAGCTCTTTTTAATCATTTGTAGTAAGAGCGGGTGGTTCAAGGTAATGGAGTCCACCTTCATCTCAGCAAGCCAATCCAGCAAACTACGAATCTGTTTTTGGCCGGATCGGGTGACCTCCATATTTTCAAAACAAGAGGCGTTCATAAGATAGTTGAACTCCAGCCCGGCATCGTGGACTTTTTTTACGTAATTGGCCAGTTTTTTTCTTCCCACAAAGGGAAGCATGAAAGAAGCCCTGCCTCCGCCGACGATATCCGATGTCATTTTTCCGTAAAGTTCGTATACGGGAAATTCTTTTACGGTGTCGATGAGTTGTGGATCAAAATTACAAGCAACACTTAGTTTCATGATTAATTTTCCTCGCCGGATGATGTGGTTGAACCGGATGCGGCGGCGGTTTTGGTTACGAGCACAAGATTGGGCGCTTCCACTTCAAAAAAAACTTCCACCTTCTTGGCTACCCGAAAGATAAAAACCGACGGGTCTTTGATTTTGAAATCCTTGATGTAGTTCAGCCAGACTTTCCCGGAGAACAGGGTGCCGTTTCCTTTGGAAGTGACCTCCACAGGGATGGAGACATTTTTAGTTACATCCTTGATGGTTAAATCGCCTTCCAGAGTAAACTGAAATTTTTCGCCGCTGGCCGGCAGTTCCGGTATACCGGTGAATTTGGTGGACTTGAAACGTACTTCCGGGAACTCTTCCACCACAAAACACACGTTGTGCATTTTTTTATCTCTTTTTTCGTGGTCCGTGTCCATCTCTTTTACGGAAACGGCCAGTTCTACGCTGAATCCTTCCGGTTTCAGGTCCGCCGGGACCCTCAGAGTTCCGCTGAATTGTTTGGCTTTCCCATGAACCATATGCAGGGTGGAATCCAGATTGAAGCCGACTTTAGAATTTTCGGGATTAATGGCGTACTCCGCAGCTTCCCCCACCGCCGTGAAACCCGGCAATGCAAGAAAGAACGCAGCAAGCAAAATTCCTGTTTTAAATTTACGAAATGTTTTCATAGTTTTGTATCCTCCCAAAATTTATTGTCTCCATTTTGACCCGAAAAAACCTTACGAACTCTTTCTGTAAAAATAAACAACAATGCCGGCAACACCAGCAGATCGCCAACCAAAGCGGTAACGATGGCGAAGGAAGACAATAGACCAAAGTTTCTCATGGGGATGAATCTGGAAAAGGAGAAGACGAGAAAGCCACACGGCTGGATGACGGTGGCGAAAAAAAAACGACCCTCCGATTTCTTCGTAAACTTCTAGCATAGCCGACTTTAGGTTCTCTTTCCAGCAAGACGTTTTTAGCTTGTGAAGAAAGTGGGCCGTGTCGTCCACCGCTATGCCCAGGATCACGCTTGCAACATGATGTTGGCGGTATCGAACTCCATTCCCAGGGCAAAGATGAGGGCCACCGTACAGATTACGGGAAATATGTTGGGGGCGATGGAGAGCAAGGAAAGCCCTATCTACTCCGGGTCTACGGTCTTGCCTATAAACCAAGCGCAGATTTTCCTATCCCCAATCCTTCAGAAAAAGTTCCCCCAGAGTGGAAAGATTCCATGGTTTGGTCTAGCGCGGTGACAAAAAGGTCAACATCCTCTTCTGAAGCAATGAGGGCGGGACAGGCCTTGATGGCTAAAATAATTACCGGGCTATCTACTTGACTCAACCATGCACCACATCTTGTGGTTGGTGTTGAAAAAAAAACAAAAATTTATCTAAAATCTGTTTAATGCCCATGAAACTTATCCTAAAACACCATAGAATGGGATCTGGTTGGCTTTT
>JAJDAS010000477.1 GCA_029261755.1 Nitrospinia bacterium | reverse complement strand
AAAAGCCAACCAGATCCCATTCTATGGTGTTTTAGGATAAGTTTCATGGGCATTAAACAGATTTTAGATAAATTTTTGTTTTTTTTTCAACACCAACCACAAGATGTGGTGCATGGTTGAGTCAAGTAGATAGCCCGGTTTCGTTATTGCGCAGGATACTCACTCTCTCGTGCCCAGGGTTCTCCCTCAATGCCATTAAATTAAGGAAAATTTTCCGGTTTTGTCCCGGAGGGACGACTGAACGCCTGAATCCATTACACATGATTTTTCAGCCAGCCTACATATTAACTTAAAAACCTCGGGCAGCAGACCCAGCGATAAATCGCTGGGCTACTTTCAGTTGTCGCTTCGGGACAAAAAAAGATCAAAGCCCAAATCAAAAACCTTAACTCAATGCCATTGAGGGTCCTCCCTGGGAATATGAAATCACGAGGCTCCGCCTCGTACATTTTATTCATTTGGCTTTAAGCACTAACAAAATAATAATATGTGTCGTTGCCGCAGTTCCGTCGGCAAACACTGGAGGCAGAGCCCCCAGGTATGGGTTCCCAGGGAGACCCTGGGAACCAGAGGCTGGTAGATAATTAAATTCAAAGTACTCTGAACAAAGACAATCTTATTTTATTACTATGATTAATCGAAACGGTTGGGTTGCACGGAAGAGTTATGTTTGTTTTTCTTTTTGGATTATTGTCTGTGCCCTTCACTCCACAGCCTTTGCTTCCGATCCTCTCAGTGACCAATGGATGGGAATCTATTCCAAGCAGGGGAAGATAGGCTACGGTCACTTATGGGTTACGGAAAGAGAGGGAGGCGGCTATCTGGTTTCCAGCGATACACGCATAAAACTTTCCGACTTTCTTCAGGAGGCGAATGTAGAGCCGGGAGTTCAGGAAACCAGGGTCGTGGAGGAAGTAGAACTGGATGCCCAATTGCGGCCCATCCGGTTCCAAAGCGTAATGACGCTATCCGGTAGAGAACAGACCGTGCTCGGCACAGTCCAGGAAGGGGCTTTGAAATATCAGGTGAATGCCGGCGGGTATACCGTTTCTAAGGAGATCCCTTTTTCGGAACAAGCGGTTTTATCTTCCAGCCTGGATTTCATACTTTTTCAAAAAGATTTGCTAAAGGTTGGAGAATCCATCCAGCTAGATCTTTTTGTGGAGGCCCTCCAAATGAAAATACCTGTGGAGATTAAGGTATTGGAGAATAAAGAGGTTCCTTGGGAAGGGGAGGCCGTGGATGTCTTGGTCGTTCAAAAAAAGATGATGAACATGATCTCCACCTCTTGGGTGACGGAAAAAGGCGTTACCCTGCGGGAAGATTCCATGGAAGGGTTCACGGCTCTGTTGGAACCAAAAGAAAAGGCCACGGATCTCGGGGATTCACTGGTTTCCATGGGTTCCTTCCTGGCCTCCAGTGTCATTAAAATTTCGGAACCTTTGGAAAATCCCAGGGAGCGTGACCAGCTGAAAGTACGGCTAATAAACACCATAGCGGCGGGTTCCGGCACTCATGAGGAAGATTCTCTCATGGAAGACAGCCGACAAAAAATACTCCATCAAGAATCCAGCCAGGGGGAAGAGGGGTTTCAGCATGAGTGGATTCTGTCCATCAAAAAAGAGGGGAAAGAGGGGGAGGATCAAACCCACAACATTCCCATAACAGAAGAAAGATTCGCTCCTTACTTGCTGGAGACTCCCATGATTCAGTCCAATCACCCCGAAATTCGGAAAAAAGCGAAAGAGGTGGTGGATGGAGAGGAGTCCGCCTTTTTGGCGGCGGCAAAGATCAACCAGTGGGTGTTTGGGTACTTGGAGAAAAAGATCGTGGACAACTTGTCGGCCCTGGACGCCTTCCAATCGGGCGAAGGGGAATGCCAGTCTCATACGGCCTTGTTTGCCGCCATGTCCCGAGCAGTGGGGATTCCCACCAGAATGGTCTCCGGCCTGGTTTATGCCAATGAGTTTGGCGGCTTCCTCTTCCACGCCTGGCCGGAAGTCTATACCGGTAGTTGGGTGGCCATGGACCCCTCTTTCGGCCAGAATATAGCGGATGCTACACACATCAAACTAACCGTTGGGGGGTGGAAAGAACAGTTGAAACTCCTCAACTTCATTGGAAAAATCAAAATCGAGGTGATGGAATGAGCACGGAATTAAAAGAAACTTTCGCAAAATTATGTGAAACAGCCAGGGGAAAAGGAATGGATCAGTTGAAAAGCTTTTTCCGCCGCCCATCGGATATGGACGAATTCGAGATTGAGTCCTTTCAAAATTTTCTGAAAAACAATAAGGTTTTCTTTGAAAAAGTGGAGGAACTTGGGAAGCCTTCTACGGACAGTGAAGAGGAGGGCCAAATTGCCCGCCTGTTTTATGCCTACCAACCACCAAAGGCCGAAAAGCCCATCCTTTCGGATTACACTTGGTTTGCCTTTCAAAAAACGCCGGAATCGGGAGAGTGGAAGGTTACCGGAAAAGGGGCCTACCTGAAGCGCCTTGCGCAAGTGGGGGAGTGGAGAGTCATCAAAGGCGAGAGCATGAACCACTTTTTCGACTATTCGATAAAAAAGAGCATGGACCATATCAATGCGGGATGCGCCCAGGATGAGTACAGTAAGCTTTTGGAATATATGGAGGAGAAGGCGCCGGATACGCCGATGGATTGCTTTGTCTTTGATGATGAAAAATCGTTGCCGGAAATCGGGCTGGAAGCAGGCACCGCCGGTGTTGACTGGGTCTTTTCCAACCAACCTTGCGACCTTTTCCAAATAACTTCCCATCTCATGCGTCAACTAAATAGCCGAGTACCACGATTTTTCCTCTTCGGCTTTTCCGCTTATTATGCCCAATTCGTGGCGGAGGGTCGGTATCCGGTGGTGAATGCTTCCAAAGATGATTTCACCCAAAAGGCAGCAGAATTTTTTAACGAAATGCCTCCGGACAAGATGACGAAACTGGTCTCCAACGTAGAATTCGACCACTGGGCCCAATATGTAGCTTTCATGATTATCATGTCTAAAAAAGGCGTCCACCCCCACACCATCATGCTCCTCATTTCCGCCTCTTTTATCCAGTTTTTAGCCGAGTCGCCGGACCTGGGCTCCTCACCCGAAATCAGAAAAGAAAAAATCTTGAAGCTGATGAAAAAGGGAACCACGGAAAATTTTGAGAATCTTTTCAAAGAGACCACCGGCCTGAAGTTGCGGAAAGTGGACAAACTTTGGAGAAAGTGGTTGAAAAAAGCGAAGGGATAGAAG
>JAJDAS010000476.1 GCA_029261755.1 Nitrospinia bacterium | reverse complement strand
GGCTTCTACGGTCAAAATATTGTCCCCTTGCACGAAATAATTGGCGGGAAGCTCCCGGTTCAGGATGGTATCATTCTGGCCGTCCCATTCTATTTGTCCGAGGGATATATTATTCAGATAAATTGCGGTTTTATGGTCGGGATTAGAGGCTAAATGGCTATTCCCCTGGAGTCTTACTTTAAGTGTATAGTTTGCAACGGGAGTTGATGGCCTCTTCAGCGTAAAAAAGAAAGTAGCGTTATTGGGGGCATCGATCCTCTTCCATAACCAGTGGTCCCTCCGGCCATCAGGAGCATAGCCCAAGGAGGACCATATCTTGTCTTCCTCGAAACGGACCGTGTTAAGTTGAGAGGAAGATCCGTCTCCAACACCAAACGCTACATCCCCGGTAGATCCTTGCAATCCATCCCAGAATAACCAATAAACATTGCTCCTGGTGTAGATATCTTCGTCGGTATAGCTGCCCCGGTTATAGGTGCCCTCGAATTCCAGGTAATCCGATTCGCCAAAAACACCATCTTTTCCATCCATGACCGTTAATAGAACCGGCTGTCCTTTGTTGATGAGGCGGAGATTTCCAGGGTTTATCGAAGCAGGGTTTATCCCGGCGCTCATCAAATCCCAGTAAGTAACGCGGTAGCTCCCCTCCTCATCCACGATTAATTTCGCACTGGCGGTAGGGAAGTTCTGGGGTCCCAAATCACCCTGACTATTTCCACTTTGGGTTTTCGCGCTCGTTCCACTTCTCATTAAGTCCATCGCCACGGAAGAATCGGCATCTTGTGGAGCCGCGTGTGCCAGGAAGGAAAGGTTTTTGTTTTTCTCGCCATTTAGGGCTATATCTTCCAGATAATAGGTGGCGCCAACTCCGGCCCCATCATCGAGATAGGTATAGTTCTGGGCAGAGGAAGAAGTGCCGGCCCCGGGTATTACCGATGAATTTATCTTTACATACTTCGCTTGAGGCCCTGAACTCCTGTAAATATTCCACCCGTAGTTATCGGACTCGCTCTCCGTCCGCCAAATCAATTTTGTTGCTCCACCACCGGTTATTGCCTCAAAGGATGACAAATTTACGGGGACCGCCGTATCGCTTGCCCTGAAGTTAGCCACAGTATATGCGGTATTGTTGAGAACCAGGTAATTTTTCGAAGGTTGGTCAGGCGTTGATGCTCCCACTTCAACGCCCATGGGATTTCCTTCATAGCTCACATTGGGGTTCGACCAATATGGCAGTCTCGTGCAATTTACAGCTGGAACAGCCGACGTACATTCCGTGTTATAGGCCATAATGGTTCGCCAGGTATTGGCAAGGTTTACATATCCATGAATGTAATTGTAAGGGCTTGTACCAGAGTCAACGTACCAGTCGTGGGTCGCCGACATATTATGACCCAGCTCATGGCCAAAGCTGTAATAGCCTGTCGCACAGCTACGAGCCGTTACACTAAATCCGTTAGTAGCAAAAGAGGAGGAGACAGTGCTCATAAAATATGCTAAACCGCAGTACCCGGCTCCAGCATTTTCAACGATCAAGGCCACAAGATCGGCCGAATAGGTGTCACGCAACGTGTGGACTTCATCCATGAAGCCGTCCGTGGTTGATTTGAGTCGGCTCAAATCAGTACTGATGTTACCGGGTTCCGTATAAGTAACTTGCACGGAATGAGCCAGATTGATCCGTTGGGTAACACCGCTGTTGGCATAGGATGTGTTCGTCTCGGTTACCGCCAGATTGATCAAGGTGCTCATGGCAGTTGCGCCCCCGGCTCCCGTAACTGCAGCCGCCGTGTAAGCTACAAGAATATCGATTTGACCACCGGTATCGGCCATTGCTTTATTTGAGGTAACATCCGGAGCCTTACCTTTCTCCGGAGCACCAAAAATGTCCGGCACTCCGCAGGGAAGAAAGGCGGATTGATCGATTTCTCTAATGGAATGCAACCCGTCACCCGCGTATCGCACCTGGTAAACTCCTCCGGGCGTGGTGATGTTACCCGCCATTATTCCATCTTCAACCACGAGTATTACCTGGCTTAGTTCCACGCCATCCAGGTGTCCGACCCAGGAAATACCACCTGAGGCATTAGATTGCACCTTGTCCAACACTGCGGTAAAGGACACGTTGTCAAATAGGTTCAGGGCAAGAGAGTTAACTGAGTCAGGCTGGGCTGCCTGGGAGGCATCGGCGCCCTCCAGCAAGTTTAAGTTAATATTTACGGCTCGGTTGCGGATGATGGTGGCATCATTTGCCACATCCATCGCTTTTGCAGAGGTGACCGGGCTGAACAAGCCCTGCCCATTGGCCGCCAGTGCGCCTGGCCCAATGGAAACCATAAGCAACACCAGAAAAACCATACTGAAAATACTTCTTTTGGCCGCCGGTTTATAAAAACTCATTTTTAGCCCCTCCCTGGTTAAAGGTTTCGAAATATTCATTTTTAAATTCCTCCTAAAAAAAAGTTGTAAGCTATATTCTATTTTTAATTTTGAAGTACTTTTACTTCATCAGTCAAGACCATAGGCAGCCTGATTGACCAATAAAATGGCATGAACGCCATCGCCCACATACCGCACTTTATAAAGTTTCCTTTTCAGCATGATGGTGCCCGCCATAACCTGATCTTTAACAACCAGGGTAACTTGACTTTGCTCTATACCCTTGATCTTGCCCAACCAGGTAAAATCATTCAGACCACGAACATCCTTACGGTCAAGCACGGCTTCATGGCAAGCTTTTTCAAACAGGTTCAAATGAAGGAGATTAGCATCGGACTCTTTCCCGGAGGAGTCACCGGCCAACAGGTCAAAGTTGATTCCCACGAACCTCTTGTCGGCGATGGTGGGGTCGTTGTCCAGTTTTACACTTCCTTGCTTGGTCGATCCGGTGAAAAGGCCTGTTTCACAAGCCATTGCAGGATCCACATGTTTTTGCGCGGCGGAAGTTTCACTGTTGGCCTCCATTCCCTGGCATGACCATAAAAAAACGGAAATCAACAATAACGCCACATGATTGGTTCGCATAAGAGTGTGCCAATAGTCGGTTTTTTTTAGGGAGGGAGGTGAATGGGCTTTGGATTTGTGTCGGTTCCCAGGCCAAAGCAGACTCAAAAATGACTGGAGACTATGGGGATGAGAAGAAATTCGAGCGAGGTGGATTATTTTCATACGTTTCCTCCAAATTTTAAGAAATTTCATCAAAAAAGTTTGCTTGAAGCAAAAACGGAAATTTTGTATCACCCTCCCCTAAAATGAAAAAAATTATGTAATCTTCCCTCCTAATATACCTATACCTTAGTCGAAATTCAAGCTAAGATCGTCCCGTTGGGTTCAGGCTATAGTTGCAGCTAATGCTTCATTAATGTTTTAATTATTTTTTTCAACAAACATAAAGAAAAACCTTAAATCGGAGATGCAGTTTGCTCAACTGCATACTATATGTTGTATACTAAGCCAAACCACTGTATTACATGCAACATATTGATTTTAATGATATATAACCTTGTTCAAAAAACATGCGACTTTTAGCCCATAAGATACCAGGGCCTACAATAATTGTTAATTGTACAACATATGGTACTTGGATGAGCAAACTACGTACCAACAATCTTAATTGACTAAAATGATCCTTTCCTGGTTTCCTCCCCTTGCCTTTACAATATTCATATTCGTAGCATTGGTCCGAAGGTTTACTATTTTACTTCCATACGACCCTTTTCTCCTAAAGGCCGCCGTTGGAACAGTGACGTCCGTTTTTTATTTTTCCGTGGTTTACTATCTCCATTTCCGGGGGAAAGGGGACACGAGGAGCCGTATCATATGGTTTTCCATAATCATCATTTGCTTTGGATATCTTATTTATTATATTGAAATAGTAGTAGAACAATTCCATCTTATCGAGTACAGTATTTTAACGTGGCTTTATTTCCTGGCTTTGAAGAGAGTCATAAAAGATGAAGTGGTTTTTTTTGTCCTTTTTCTCATCGTTTTTTTCATAGGGATTGTTGATGAATGGACCCAGTTTTATATGCCCGACCGGGTCGGAGAATTGTGGGATGTGAGCTTAAACGGTATCAGTGTGGGTTTGACCATTATTTTGTTGAGCAAGGCCTTTTATCCTGGTTTTTCAAGTTCCCGCATTTCTTTCCGTAGCATTCGTATTGCGGGCTTCCTTTCGATTTGTTTCATCCTCTCTTTCGGGGTGTTTTTTGTTACGGTCACAGACTGGGGATTCCGCCACGAAGATCCGAAGATTGGTTTTTTTTATTCCCGATTTACTTTGGATGAGCTTGTGGAAAAAGATAGAAGGGAGGCAAAAAAATATGCCATGGCCATTAATGATCTGTTCCCGGAAAAAACTCAAAAATATCTGCGCAATCAACGGGCCAGGGATAAGTTCCAGGTGGAAATTCTGGCCCATCTCTTTAGAAGAGACCGTTATGAAGAAAAAGGGAATTATCGGGTGGCTCTCAAGGAAAATCTGATTTTAACCAACTACTTTCATGAATCCATCCTTCAATCGGGCCATGGATGGTCTCCGGAAAAATTATCGAAAATTATGCAAAAGGTGCAAGTACAGCGGAACAAGGACTACGAAAGCCCGGTTTCAAAAGGCGAACTGATTGTCACTTTCGGTCCTGTGGCCTTTTGGGGTTCTTTATTTTCCATGATTATTGGGTTTATCCTGGTAATGTCCGGAAGAGGAGAAAAGCAACTCATGAAAGTAGGCTTCTTAAAAACATGAGTGCCGTAAAACTGAACAAAGATATTTGAAATTTAACTATAAAAAAATAAAGAACAAAAGCTTTCTTAACCACGAATTTCACGAATTACACTAATTTATAAATATTTATTCGTGAAATTAGTGAAATTCGTGGTTCCAAGTCTTTGGTTTTAAAAGTTTTTCAATTTTAAGAGACGGATTTTCAGATTTAACGCTTAAATATTAATTAACCAGGAGAAAAATATGAAATTAAGGACTATTTTGAAATCGTTTGGAATACTATTTTGCTGTTTGTTTCTGGCACCTGGCATCACCAGGGGAATGGACCAAAACCATTTAAAAAATTACAACATTATTTTCCTTACCATTGATTGCCTGCGTCCGGATCACATGGGTATTTACGGGTATTCGCGCAATACCACTCCGAACATCGATAAATTTTTTAAAGGAGCTGCCCGCTTCAATACAACCATAAGCCAATCTTCCTGGACCAGCCCCTCCATCAATTCAATCCTCACAAGCCTTAACCCTTCCGTTCACGGCATGGATGCGCGTGAAAAGAAATTTGACAAAAATTATTTCACGCCCATAAAACAGCTTCGGGAAGAAGGTTATGTAACCCTCGGCTATGCTGTTAAAGGCAATTACGGTAACCATGGTTGGGATGAAGAAATCAAAAAAGGAACCCTTATTGACACATTAAATAAATACAGTAACAGGAAATTTTTCGCGTGGTACCATTTCCGTGAAGTACACCTGCCCTACGACCCTCCGACAGAGTTTAAAAAGGTTTTCTTTCAAGGACCCTACGTCAACTTCAAAGAGAAAGAAAAAATATTAGCCAATAACGTGTGGGTGCAACAGGACTCGTTGGATTTGGTGGAGGAGGATGCAACCCCTATACGAGACCTGTATGACGGAGATGTATTGTACATGAACAGTGTTCTTACTCCCCTGCTCGACTTCCTGAGCACCA
>JAJDAS010000475.1 GCA_029261755.1 Nitrospinia bacterium | reverse complement strand
CCGGAGATTTTGCTAATAAAATAACGGCAACAACCCCACACATACTTTATGACTATTCCCAGTCCGGTGCGATTCAAACGGAAACCGGAGACGGGTTTGGGGAGTTATTTATTAAGAAGGAGGATGGCGGGGCCATAGCCTTTTGGGGCGCCACAGCCCAAGCCTTTATCCATGGTGATTCCTACTTGGATGATGAACTGTTCCGGGTCCTGTTCACGGAAAAGGTGGGGGCCATTGGCAGGGCCATAGCGCTGGCTGAAGAGCGTGTTCTGGAGAAATATCCAGCCTATAGGCACTTGATTTACACCTTTGTGCTTTTGGGCGATCCTGCCTTGAACTTGGCCCTGGACAGGTAACACTCACCACGGAAGCCTACTGAATTCAAGCCTTAACTTTATTCTTCCTATGGCTAACCTTGGCTGCTGTCTGCCAAAATTCAAGCCTTCCACCAAATTTTTCCTTCGGGCGAATCCGCAGAGCAAAAATGGTAAGTTGTTTTGTATCCGTTAACACCATCGGTTATCTTCGGGCTATTGGTCTTTTCCGTGTTTATCAGTGTCTTTCCGTGGTTAAAACTATAAAAAACCCGCCACGAACCTAAAATCAAAATTAATAAAACTGTAAGAAATTGTGAAGAATCTTGTCTAACTAATTAAATGGGAGAGAACAAAGATCATTATTAACCTTATAAGCGTCAACAGGCATGACCTCCGGCAAAAAAATCCGGGAATATATAGATTCCAACTTCACCAGGGAGGTCCCCATAGAACAACTGGCGGAAAGGTTCTCCCTGTCATACGGTTACACCTGCCGGCTATTTAGGCAAGAGACCGGGGAGACCATCCTCCGCTATATCCACCGGAAACGCCTGGAATTGGCCACCCGGCTGCTGGAAAACACCGATCTGGCTATCCAGGAAATCTCCATTAAATGCGGGTACAGGACAACTCGGAAGTTTTACCAAAGGTTTAAAAAAGACCTGGAAACAACCCCTGGCAGGTATAGGAAAAGAAAATGCGAGTGACGAAGGATGAAGGTGGAGGTTTTTTAGGGTCCATCCGGGGTAAAAACAGGGTCACAAATGGGGAATTGCAAAATCACGGGGAAGTGGTATAATGCCGGTCAACTCCTTAAAAAAGCAGGGATCACTAATTATCCGAATTACAATAACATAGCCAACAACCATCTGTTCGTACTAAATACCTCTGCAACAGGAGAAAAAAAGGGAGTTTAATACATGGCTATGGATGAAGCTGTAAAAGGGAAGGAGAAACGAAAGATGAGGAGAAAATTAGTAATACTTGGGGTTTGCATCGGGGTTTGTCTTTCCTCCGGATGCGCCATGATTCCGCAGACCGTCGAATTATCGCCTAAGGTATCCGTTGCCGCAGATACAATGGGCGGAGGGAAGAAAATCGAGTTGCAGGTGGTGGATGAGCGGCCAACTGAGGTGATAGGCCACAGGGGATCGGCATATGGAGATATGGCGGAAATCAAACCGAGCCGCGAAGTGCGGAATATTTTCTACGACGAAATCGCGAAAGGCCTTAGCACGAAGGGGTTCAAAGTTAATGCAAAAGGCTCCAATAGCACTATAAAGTTGAGGGTAGACATAAGACTTTTAGAATACAAAAGCTCTCAGGGTTTTTTTACGTTTGGGATTCATACACGCTCGACTTTGAAAGCTGTTGCCTCGAAAGGAGGCGATGTGTACGAGAAACTTTATCGTGTCGATAATGAAATGCGGACTATGATAGTCCCAACGACAGGTGAGAATGCACGTGTAATTAATGAGACGGTTGCGAAAGTGGTTGAGAAATTGTTTGCTGACGATGCGTTGTTGAGATTTTTAGCGAATTAAAGGTCTGGCATCTAGTCGGGTAGCCATGGACAGGAAGCGAAATCGGGGACACCATACCCAATTTTCTCCCTTGTTTGAGCTTTCGTCCCGGTTTTTTATTAGTGAAATGAGTATCATTCGTGGTTCAATTCTCTCAATATAACCGTTATGGGTACCAAAGATGATATCGCACGTATGCATGCGCAGGAAATAGCAAAATTTATTGCGGGCGATATTAAATAGAGAATTTAAAAGACGCTTTTCGCTATAAAACAGGAATTAGATTCGTTCTATTTTCTAACTTCTGATTTCTATTTTCCCCTTTGTTACTATTTCATTTAACCTTTAGCTTGGAGGAAGAATTGTGGAAGAGAAAAGTTTTAATAAATGTGTTTTGATGGTTAGCCTCATCTTCTTCCTTTCTTTTTCCATATTTAGTGGGATAGCATTTTCAGCAACGTACGACGGTTATTGGTCAGGGACCACTATTCAAAGTGATAATCAGAGTTATCCTCTTAGTTTTACGGTAAGCAATAATAATTTAACTGAATTTAAAATACAATTTAGTATTTGTTCGCTAACAACATTAACTATAACGGGCTCTCCTATCGCCACAATTTCCGGAAACGGATTTTCGTTCTCTGGTAATTTTGCACAGGATTATGGACAGATTACAGGTACATTTTCCAGTGCAACATCAGCTTCAGGAACTGGGTCCTATTATGATAGCGATTGCAATGTTACAGGGACTATAACCTGGTCTGCTTCCAGCGATACAGCTGTCCCCGTAAACTTATCCTCTGTTACCGCCATATCCGATGCTGGTAAGACCAATTTATTCTGGAGGACGGAGAGCGAGACGGACAATTATGGATGGAATATTTACCGGAGTTCCGAGCCTGATGGGGAATTTGAAAAGATCAATACTTCAGTAATAAGAGGGGCCGGGACTTCCTCCTCGGCTCACATTTATAAGGTTGTGGACCAGTACCCTGAGGATGGCGAAAACTATTATTACCTGGAGGATATCGCTTTAAGCGGAGAGAAAAACAAAAACCTTTCTTTCCTGGCACAAGCAGTGGCCCAAAATGCCGATTCTCCCGTGACCATGGACTCTTTTTCGTCAGCGGTTAAACAAGATGGCGTGAAATCCAAAAGTGCGGATAGCAAGAGAGATTCAGGCTCCCAAGATTTTACTAATGCACGTGCGAAATTAATCGTGGGTGAGGAGGGAACAGTTCGTCTTACCTATTGGGATTTGCAAGGAGCAGGGATAAACCCTTATTCCATCAACCCCAAAAACCTCCGCCTCACCAATAAAGGGAAGCCGATTCCATTCACTTTGGTTATTTTTGACGAGAAAGAGAACATCTTTGGTGAAACGGACTATCTTGAGTTTGAAGGGACCTTTAACCGGGGAACTTATACCCATGAAGATGTCTACACCAGGAGTAATGTTTATTGGTTATCTTGGGATGGACTGGATGGGCCTACCGGGAGCGCATCACATGATGTTGGGCAAAGATCTTCTCCTAAAATTACCACGGTCCACTTCGAGGAAGACAAGGTTTGGTCCGCCCTGGGCCATGCTCCCGATGGTAAAAGGGACCACTGGTTCTGGGAAAGGATCGATGCACCAATTAACGAATCTTTCTCTTTTGCGCTGGAGGGTCCATTACCTCCCAACCAAAATGTTCTATTCAAGATAAGGCTCCAGGGTAACAGCCACCTAAAGACTAATCCCGACCATAAAACCAAAATCCATATTAACAACAATTTGATGGAAGAAGTAGAGTGGGATGGACAAAATGATACTGTCCTGAGCTTAAATATTCCCAACACAACCTTTGTGGAAGGGGAGAATGTTTTGAAAATAGAAGCCGGTGGTAACGGAGAGGGGATAGATTCCATTTTCCTGGATTG
>JAJDAS010000474.1 GCA_029261755.1 Nitrospinia bacterium | reverse complement strand
CTCCACCAGTTATGAATATACCTGCTTTTACTCCAAGACCCTGGATTATCACGCACGCCAGGCTGTGGACCTTTTAACCGATATCGTTCATAGCTTTGTGGTACGGGATGCCGAACTGGAGAGCGAGAGGCAGGTCATCTTTGAAGAGATCAAAATGACCAAGGATTCTCCAGGCTCTTACATCCAAGAGCTGTTCATGGAGAAAATCTACACAACCAACCATTTAGGTCTCCCCATTGCCGGTAGTGTGGAAACGGTTTCCCACATATCTAGGGACGATATTCTGAATCATTTTCACAACAACTATTTTAACCCGGACGAGATCATTATTTCCGCTGCAGGCAACTTTGAGCATGAAGAGATCAAATCCATCTTTTCCGAATCCCTGGGAAGATTTGAAGGAAAAAAAACCGAAAACACCTTTGCGCCACCGGAATTTACAGTTGTGACCCACCATGAGGGGAAGGATTACGGCCAGGTCAACTTTTCCATGGGCGTCAAAGGCATCAACCGAACCGATGAAAGGCGCTATACCCTTTTTATCCTGGAAAATATCCTTGGTGGAAGCATGAGTTCCAGGCTTTTTCAGAAAATCCGTGAGCAGCATGGGTTGGTGTACGAAATTTTTGCCTTCGGCCAACTCTTTTCAGATACAGGCATCCTGGAAATTGGAGGAGCCACCAGCCCTCAAAATTTCTCCAAAGTAGTGGACCTGATTTTTAAAGAAATCGGCCAGCTGAAAAAGGAACCCATAAGTTCAGAGGAACTCAATAAAGCCAAGGAGCAGTCTAAAGGGAATATAATCCTTTCTCTGGAAAATACCAACAGCCGTATGCATTCCCTTGCACGCCAGGAGGCTTGTTTCGACAGGGTGGTGCCTCTGGATGAAACCATTGGCAATATCGAAAAAATCACCACCGATGATATTATGGAGTTGAGTAATTTCTTGTTTGACTTAAAAAACTTTTCCATGGTAAGCCTGGGCGCCCTTACCGAAGAGCAAATGCCGGCTATGCCGTCGTAAATTTACCAGTCATCATCACTTTTTAGCACAGGATCTAAATGCATTTAGATATAGAAGAAAAAGAAAAATTGGAAGAAGACGAAGTTACGGATAATGATGGTTTTTCCAAATTAGGATTAAGACCGGAGATCCTTAAATCACTTGAAAAAATGGGATACAAGGAGCCGAGCCCCATCCAAAAAGAGACCATTCCACTGATTATGGAGGGGAAGGATATTATAGGCCAAGCGGAAACAGGTTCCGGGAAGACAGCCGCCTGCGGGATTCCCATTGTCCACAAGGTCGATGTTGAAAATATCGAAATCCAAGCACTGATTCTTGTCCCAACAAGGGAATTAGCGGTTCAATACGTGGAAGAGTTGTCGAAAATATCGGACAAAACCGGAGTAAGATGTTTTGCCATCTATGGCGGATTTTCCATGCCGGTCCAACTAGCCAAATTGAGACACGGGGTTCATGTTCTTGTGGGGACGCCGGGACGATTGATCGACCATCTCTACCGGGGCACCCTGCATTTATCTTCCATTAAAACCTTTGTGATCGATGAAGCCGACGAAATGCTGGATATGGGGTTCTTCAAAGATGTAGAGCTATTGGCGGACTGCATCATTGGGGAGCATCAGACTCTTCTTTTTTCGGCAACCATGCCTCCTCCCATCAAGGCGCTATCCGAAACATATATGACCAATCCCTCTCATGTGGTGTTGAACCGTTCCACCGTTTCCCCCAAAAGCCTTAAGCATTGTTACATAAAATCGGAGGAGGTGGACAAAACCGACCAGTTGATTAAGCTGATCCAAGGGGCCAATATTACACAAGCCATCATTTTTTGTAAATCCAGAACACGGGTAATGTCTCTTTTTGAGGCTTTAAAAAAGAGACTGAAGGAAACAGACTTTTTGCACGGCGGCCTCGATCAAGCGATCCGCAACAAGGTGATGGAAAAATTCAGAGCAGGAAAACTGAAATACCTAATTGCCACGGATCTGGCGGGCAGGGGACTCGACTTTTCAGGGATCAGCCATGTGATCAATTACAACGTCCCTGAAAATCCGGAGGCATATATTCACCGCACCGGGAGGGCTGCTAGACAGGGAAGGGAAGGCATGGCCATCAGCTTCATGTCTTTCCGGGAAACAGAATATTTGCACAATATCCAAAACAGAATCAAGGTAAATGTGAATAAATTCGGATCGGAAAATTCTCCCGTTCCGAAACCATCACGAAAACCGCATAGCAGCAGAAGGAAAAACCACTACACCCGGCCGGGACAATTTGATCGGAAGCAAAAGCGGCCACACCACCGGCACCCTTCAAACGAGACGTAATTTATTACAGCATTCTCCAGTTACAAACCAAACAATAAATATTTTAGATTTTAGATTGCTGATTTTAGATTTGAGGTAGGATTTTTTTAAATTTAAACAAAAACCTACAGTAAATCTGAAATCTAAAATCACAAATCTAAAATGTCCTTACTGGAAGGCCAACAGGAATGTCGAAAAAAATTACAAAAAGATCGGACAATTATTCGGACTGGTACATCGATATCATCACCAGGGCACAATTGGCGGATTATGCACCAGTAAAAGGCTGCATGGTGATCCGGCCCAATGGGTACGAAATTTGGGAAAAAATGCAGTCGGTTCTCGACGGAATGTTCAAGGAAACCGGCCATCGCAATGCCTACTTTCCCCTCTTGATACCGGAATCTTTTCTCAAAAAGGAAGCGGAACATGTGGAAGGTTTTGCCCCGGAATGCGCGGTGGTTACCCATGGCGGCGGAAAAAAACTGAGCGAAAATCTCATGATCAGGCCCACTTCCGAAACCATCATCTGGAATATGTATTCCCGCTGGATCAATTCTCACCGCGACCTGCCCCTTTTGATCAATCAATGGTGCAATGTGATGCGGTGGGAGATGCGAACCAGGCTTTTTTTGAGGACCTCCGAATTCCTTTGGCAGGAAGGACATACCGCCCATGCTACTAAAGAGGAAGCGGTGGAAGAAACAATAAGAATGCTGGAAGTTTACAAGACATTCGCAGAGGAATACATGGCCATGCCTGTGGTGGATGGAGTGAAAACCGAATCGGAAAAATTCCCCGGGGCGGTGGATACCTATACCATTGAGGCCATGATGCAAGATAAAAAAGCGCTTCAAGCGGGGACTTCGCATTTTTTAGGAGAGAATTTCGCCAAAGCCTTCGACGTTCAGTTTCAGGATGCGGACGGGGCAAGAAAATATGTTTGGGCAACCAGTTGGGGAGTGAGCACCAGGTTGATTGGGGCTCTGATCATGTGCCATAGCGACGACCAGGGGTTGATCCTCCCTCCCAAGCTAGCCACAAAACAGGTGGTGATTGTACCCATTTGGAAGGGTGACGCCGAATCCGGCAAGGTAATAGAGTGCGCCCATAAAATCAAAGAAGAGCTAAAAGAGAAATTCCGTGTGCATGTGGATGACCGGCTTCAATACAAACCGGGCTGGAAATTTAATGAGTGGGAACTGCAAGGCATCCCTTTGCGCATTGAAATTGGCCCCCGGGATATTGAAAATAGAGTTGTGGTCCTGGCCAGGAGGGACAAACGGGAAAAATTGCAGGTTCCCATAGAATCCATTTCAGAGGAAGTGGGTAAGTTGCTTCAGAGCATCCAAAATGATCTATTTACAAATGCAAAGGACTTTCGCGAGAAAAATACCTTCACGGTGGACCAATATTCCGAATTTGAAGAAAAAGTGGTAGAGAATGGGTTCTTCCATCTTCACTGGTGCGGCAAAGATCTTTGCGAAGAAAAAATAAAAGGAAAAACCAAAGCAACTATTCGCTGTATTCCAAGAGATTCCGCCAAGGAAAGCGGGAAGTGCATCATTTGCGGAGATAACTCTCCCCAACGAGTTTTAGTGTCGAGGGCATATTGAAAAACGTAAGAAAAGAACCACGCATCCAGATCGGCTCCACGGCAGATTTCGAGTTTGCCGGAACCTATTATAATGGCCTGGTTTTCAACAGCAGCAGAAGTGGGCTTTTAATTGATCTGGACAAGCATCCCCCTGAAGGAATTCATGAGGGAAACAATATTGATATCCACCTATGCGATATCTTTTCGGATATAAAATATGTTTTTCCTGCAAAGGTGATCAGGTGGACCGACCATGAAATTGCTGTTGAATTTGTGCCGCCCTTGACGGACTCCCAAAATGTTTTTCTTGATCGATGGCTGGAATGGCAGCCGTAAAACATAATATTTGGCACTGAAAACAAAAAAAACCGCATAACCTCTTTGGCTATGCGGTTTTTTAAAAGATTGATGCTCTTTATTGATGGACCCCTCGAATTCCACAAAGATACTCTTTCCAGAGCACTTAAAAAAATACTTGTTCAGGCTACGGTGCTGATGCTTCCCCCGGTGGCGTTTTCCGGCATTCCACCTGCAGCCGGGGCTATAGAACTCGTGCCACTGCTTCCCGTGCTTTCTACTGGCATACTATTGGAGTTCACGGTTACTTGCCCCTTGGTCGTCGGAAAGTTAGCTCCACTTAGAGATATGGGTTTTACGTCAGTGTTCATAGCTTTTCCCCCTTTTCATTTTGCAAGATTTAGCCTCAAAAACACGATTTTTCAAGTAAAACACCGGGCAGACGCCCACGGCAACTTCCACCAGTAAATATAGCACAAAGTTGAAAAAAGTCAAAAAAGGATTACTAACCACTGCTTTACGCTGATTATTTTGTTTTTATCTGCGTTTGTCCGCGAAAATCTGCGGCAAAATTGGTTTTAATGTTAGCTTTACAAACAGCTAAAGTGAAACAAATATCTTTTGCTAGCTTGAATCTTGGTGTGTATTGTAGAGCCATGGTTTACCGGCTTCAAATTTGGTGGAAACTAAATCACCATTTTCCTTATACACCAGCCTGAGTAAAAACGGCATTCTTCCATTGGTTTGTTTTGTCCGGAATCGAATATCCAGGTATTCATTCATATGGTAATTCCCCTCTTTTTTGTAGTAAACCACGGGGAATTTGGCGAATCGCCGGTATTTCTTCACTATCTCTGAGTTTTCGGAGAGTTCGATATAGAGGGATTTGCCTGACTTCGGGAAAGCCGTCCATTCCGGCTCCGGCCAGGCAAGATTGTTGAAGAAAGTATGATAGTACTTTCCCTCCGTTTCTATAATTCCAGCCCAGTTGAACAGAGTAAAAGGTTGGGGGATCGCCGAGACGCCCATTTTTTCGCCAGGAATTTTTTTGGACCAGTTTTTTATGCTGGACATTGCCAGTTCGTGGCTCAATCCGCATGCTGCAACATAGCAACCCAATACCAAGAACCCCAACCGGGCAGCGCGGGCAGTATGGAGAGATGGCCTGTAACAGAGAAAAATTGCAACAATCAGTATGCTCGAAAACGATAAATCTATGATGAAAACATAGTCCAGGGCGAACTTGCCGTCCATGAAAGGAAAGAGCAACTGGGTGCCGTAAGAGGTGATAAGATCAAACACAAGGTGAATTGCCACGGCAACCAAACCGAGTTTGAACAGAAGGCGGAAATCCTTGATAGGGGATATTTTTGAGCATGAAAAGGAGAAGAGAAGGCACAGCATAGCAGCACCTGGTATGGAGTGGGTGACGCCCCTGTGGTGTGTCAGATAAAATTCTTCGCTAACCAACCGGCAGAGAATATCAATGTCGGGCAACATGGCCGACATGGAACAAAAAAGCGTTAGCCCTTTGCCAGGTTTTTCATAGTTACTCGCCTTTTTTAGCAAAACTCCTGAAAGGGCGTGTGTGATTGGGTCCATAGGGTTTACTTTAATTTGTTAAGGTTTTTTTTTTAATTTAAACTATACTTTTATAAAACAAATTTTTTCCAGAAAAATGAATTTCCTCATTTTAACACTTATAGCTATTTTACCTTTGTTCCATGCGGAACCTCTATACGCCAAAGAACGCCCGGCAATTACCGTGTTTAAGGGACAAAGAGATCATTTACCTTCCAGGATTCGATCACTATTAAACTCTTCATGTATGAAGAGAGAAAGTATTGGGATCCACATCGTCTCCCTGGAAAATGGGAGCACGGTTTTCTCCTTAAACGAAAAAAAACTTTTCGTTCCTGCCTCTAATGTGAAATTGATCACCTCGGCTGCAGCTTTGAAACTCCTTGATCCCGGTTTTCAATTTAGAACAACCCTCCATACGGATGGAGTCCGGGAAGGGAAAAACATCAATGGCAACCTTTACCTGAAAGGTTCGGGCGACCCATTTTTTGTGTCGGAGGAAATGTGGTTGATGGTAAAAGACCTGAAAAACCAAGGGATTGGCCTAATTGCAGGAGACTTGGTTGTGGATGATTCTTATTTCGACCATCAACGGATAGCCAATGGCTGGGGGGAAAATCCCGGACCACAGGCTTACAACGCCAGGATAGGAGGAACTTCTTTCAATTTCAACACCATCACCGTCTATGTTTCCCCATCCGGCAAGGTAGGCGCTCCGCCAAGGGTGATTGTAGATCCTTCAACTGACTATATCAAAGTTGTAAATACCGCAAAGACGGTTAAGGCCTGGTCGAAAAACAGGATTGTGGTCAACAGAATTCCGGGCGAGGGTTTTGACACCGTTACAATCAAAGGAAGAATCGCTCAGAAAAAGAAACAGCAGACGTTTTTTTTGAATGTTTCAGACCCTCTTCTTTACACCGCCAAGGTTTTTCGGGAGTTTCTTGAGAATATGGGCATCAAAGTACAGGGAAAAATCAGGTTCGGGATAGTACCGGAATCAGCCCCTGTATTAGTGGAGCATAAATCAAAACCCCTTTCTTTTATGATTCGGGGCCTCAATAAATACAGCAACAACTTCATGGCGGAACAAACCCTGAAAACCCTGGGCGCGGAGATGCTACAACCTCCAGGCACTTTCCAAAAAGGATTGGAGCAGATAAAAGACTACCT
>JAJDAS010000473.1 GCA_029261755.1 Nitrospinia bacterium | reverse complement strand
CGAATTAAATACAAAGGACAAAGGCTTTTTTTATTAGTGAAATTCGTGGTTAAAAAGTTTTTGTTCTTTTGTTGAGGGTAGCCGGTGGGACTTGCTCATTATTGCAAGAAATTTATAGTTTAGAAAGCTCCACTCTTGCTTCTTCAAAACCCGGATCAAGATCCACTGCCTTCTTTAGATATTTTTTAGCTTCGTTTATATAACTGGAAGCATTTTCTTTGTTGGCCAATACAATATAGGCTTTGCCCATATTGTAATAAATTACCTCATCATCAGGATCATGCTTGCACGCCTTTTGGTACTCTGCGATGGCTTCCTTGATTTTTCCCTGTTTCCTAAGGGCAATGCCAAGCCGGTTAGCTATGTGGACGTACTCTCTCTTTTCCTCCAATGACAATTTTTTTCCGTGCTCGGGTAGAGACCGACGAAAAAACTCTTCCGCTTGTTCAGCGTTACCCTCTTTCAGGTATGCCTCGGCCACCTGCTTTGCTATTTTCGGATTATGCTTTAGCGCTCCTTCAAAGGCTTTTTGCGCTTCCTCTTTGTCTCCCTTTTCTAAATGGATTTTCCCTATTGCCGCATGGCGTTCCGCGTTGCAGGGGCTGATCTTTGTCGCCTCCTTTAAAAAAGAAAGGGCCTCATCCTTCTTGTCTTCTTTCATGGCAAGGTCCGCCGATTGCTCGTAGATTTTGAGGTAGTTGGGATTGATGGTCATGGCCTCGGCAAATGCGCATCGAGCCTCCTCATATTTTCCTTGCTCCTTCAGGGATTCTCCTTTAAGCACATGAACTCTGGCGCTGCTGTGGGAGGTCATTTTCATCGCCCTTTGTAAAAGCTCAAGGCTTTCATCATGCCTACCTTGCGCTACCAACATTTCACTTGCTGTAATCAACTTCACATGCTCGGGAGGATTTGCCCTCAGTTGAATAATGCTTAGCATTTTCTTTTCCAGTGCTCCTGCGGTAAAAGGCTTCAGCATAATACCATTCACACCCACCTCTGCGGAGGCTTGAATAACCTGATCCCGTGCACTCTCTCCCGTTATCATCAGTATTGGAGTATTTTCGGCCTCTTTATCCGCCCGTATTTCCTGGGCGGCGTCAATTCCGGACATACGAGGCATACACCAGTCAAGAAGGACGAAAAGGCATTTTTTATGCGAAACATCTTCTATTATATCGAGTTTGTGATGGCTCTTATTTCTCAAAATTGCCAGTGCGCTATCCCCATCTCCCGCCTCAATAATCTTCTTCACTTCCAAAGACCTCAGGATATTCCTGAGCGTCTTACGCATGTTCGGGACATCATCCACCACCAGGATATATCCATTCTGAAAATAATCACGAAGTGAAACGGTGAGTGCTTTACTTTTTAAACTCATTTTTTTTCCTTTTAATTAAAAAGGCTGTAACTCAGGTTCAACGTTCCTGGTTCACGGTTAAAAGCGTTCAAAGGTAAATATATGACGTTTTATCAAGAACGCAAGGGGCCAACCTCACTCCCGCCCCCGAGCCTTGAACCTGATAACCTGAGCTACAAAATACTTACCTTTGGGAGTCGGTCATTCCCACTAGCTTTTTGAACATTTCCTCTTTTAAGCTGAGAAGATCCGAGTAAGATTGCTGAAATTTTTCCAGTTCCGTTAACCTTGGGTTTACATAAATAGCTTCCATCATTCGGCAGGAGGCCTGGGCCTGATTTTGCAATTCCAGGTAGGCCATGGCGAGGTCACACAGTATCCACTCCTTTCCTTTGGGGCTATGACTGAGAATGTTCTTGTAAACGGAAATGGCCTCTTCAGACTTAAAGTCGTCCCTTAATTTGGCAGCGTAATTTAACCCGGCTGTCTTTAGATTTTCCACAACAATGTCCTTATCCGGAATATCAAACCGCAGTAGTTCCTTGTAAATTTGAAACGCTTTGTCCTCTTCCCCGTTTTTCCGTAATTCCACGGCAAAATTGTTAAAAGCGGGTCCGGCATTTTCAGGTTCTTGATCCACAAGCTCCCTGAAAATCTTTTCCGCTTTTTCATACTCCTTATTCCTGGTGAGCAGGATGGCCTGATCGATGCGAGTATCCACATCAACATCCGAATCCAGGTACTCCAATGTGTCCGTTTCATGAAGCACTTTAATGGCCAGATCTGCAACCTGGTCCTCAGCCTCTTTGAATCCCAACCCCCTGAAGTCCGCTTCGGTCAGGGCATTCACCACAGGAGCGTACAGGGCCTTAGGGAGAACTTCCGGATTTGCGCTATATACCAGCTTGGTCTTATCGATGAGCCGTTTTGCGTCTGTGAGATGCCTCATTGCCAGGGTGAACCATGTCTTTGACTTTTCAGGTCCCCCTTTTTTCATGTTTTCCTTGATCAGGGCGAAACAGCAGCTGCTTATTTTGGCATGAGGTTCGGGAAGGGATTGCTCCAGTTTGAATGCCTCCCGATAATCCGTGAGGGCGGGAATAAACTGTTTGGAATGGTAATAGGCGTCACCCCTGTTCGTTAAGGATTCAACATCCGGTTTCAGATTAATGGCGCTGGTAAAAAATTCAATGGCCCTTTCATAGTTGTTCTCCTTCATCAGTTCTTCCCCCTTGGAGACAAAGGACCTGTACTTTTTTATCTTTTCAATGTCCTTTTCGTCTTCCTCTTTATCCATCGACGTTTCTTGCTGAGCGGGAGCAGTTTTTTTGAGCAAAGTGCTAAAACTTACCAAGTCTTCCAGAATTTCCTTTACATTGACGTCAACGGCGGCATTGGGGGTGAGGAAGCTGGCATATTGAATACCGTATGTTCCCATGAGTTTAAAAATTTGATGTTGTTTTTGAGAGGAATAGGAGTGCATAAAAACCGGTACCAGGTTTTGAATTGCATAGTCGGGAACATTTTTCTTTATGACCTTCAGCAAATCCAACAAACTATACTCGCTGGATACCGGTCGGTAATTCAACAGCACGAGCTGTCCCTCTTTCAGGTAGACCACTACGCTTTGCAAAAGAGTTTTGGCCTCCTGTTTGGCTTGCGCATTCGCTTCAAAACCAATTGTTTGGAAGATGTCCGTGATATTCACGGCAAGGGTCATATCTCCCAGACTATAGGAAAGCTTGGGATATTTTGTTACAAGACCCTTCAATTTAATTTTATATTCCTGGGAATATCTTTGCTTGAATGGAAGGTGTTTTGTGGAGCCTTGTTGGTTTGTATTTATTTGATTCATTAATTAATCCTGAAAAAAGACGGTACGCAAATTATGCAAACTTAAATCTGCTATAAAGAAGCCCCCTAACCGGAGCCTGAAACCTGCTCATATAGGCCGGAAAGCTCCGTTAAAACCTCGGATACTTCAGGGTTGATATCTTGTGGTATTTCGAGCTTTACGATCGGCTTTTTTAGCAACTTTTTTTCCAGGATAGTTAATCGATTCCTTATCATGATGCTTTCAATCATAATATTGATATCTTCTTTCAAGTTTTTTGGGGTATCATACTTTAAAATGCCTTTTAAATGGCTGGCATTTAACACATCAACTTCCAATTCAGTCTCCGCCTTTACCGATGCAATAGGTCTGCTGTCTTCCCTTAATGTAGCGAGAAAACCTATCATAATAGGTTTATCGCCATCCTTTACTTCCACTGTTTTTATCTTTTCACCATCACAAAATATTCCAACCTTCCCTTTCCGGAGTTTAAAGAGAGTATGCGAGTTGTGATCCTCTTCTATGATCATCCATTGCCCTGACTTTATTGTTTGGCTATTCATTACAGCCTCCTTCCCCTAAATTAGTTTAGTTGAGACACAATAGCTTTTTAACAATCTTGTTATTTCCTCCTTTCTGTTTTCAGGGTTAATCTTATACTCTACCGCAATTGGTTTTCGGTATCTTAAAAACTGGCTAAACCTATTACTAAGCATTAACTGCAACCAAAATTTGATTTTAAAAACCGAAAATCAAATTGGTTTTAGTATATTTACTATGGTTTCCAGCAAACTGTCCGTAATAAGCAGGTTAAGCAGTCATCTAGTTTGATAGTGAATTTAGTTGCAATATTATTTGTTCAAGCTCCAGCACTTCATCCACTGCCCCTATTTCAATGGCCTTTTGGGGCATACTGAACACCACAGAAGATTGCTCCCCCTGTGCAATGGTATAACCGCCGGCTTCCTTCACCCTTCTCAGGCCCCATGCGCCGTCATCTCCCATGCCCGTAAGAACGATGCCACATGTCTCTCCAAACCCCAGGTTAGTCCCCATGGACCACAGGAGTTCATTCCCATTAGGCATAAATGCCGCTTTGGGTTCCTGATTCAATCCTGCCACCATGTTTTTCCCATTTTTCCTTACAGTCAGGTGTTGTTTTCCTGGAGAAAAATAAACGGTTCCCGGTTTGAGTGGCTCGCCATCTTCCGCAGCTTTTACGGAAACCTTTGATTTTTGGTTAAATCGTTCCAACATGGAACAGATATATTCCGTACTGATATGTTGGACTATGCAAATGGGTAAAGAGAAATCTTCCGGGAGTGATGCGAGGATATTTGTCAGGGTCACGGGGCCTCCTGTGGAGACTACTATGCCGACCACTTTGATTTGTCTCCTTTTCCTGGCAGAGGAACTTGCTTGTTTCAATGGTAATTGGGATGGTTTTCTTGGAGCGAGAGAGCCAATCAAAGGCTTTAGTGGTGCCGTTGCTGCAATCTTTATCTTATCGATTAAAATCGTCCTCATCCTTTGCAAATCGAAAAAACCATGAATTTCAGGTTTGGCCAAATAATCAAAGGCCCCACAGGAAAGCGCTTCCAGTGTATCCGACGCTCCTTCATATGTTTTCGAACTGACCATGATCACGGGAGTGGGATTTTCTTTCATGATGATACGGAGTGCTTCCACACCATTCATCTTCGGCATCATTATATCCATGGTTATGACATCAGGTCGGAGAATCTTAGCCATTTCAACCGCTTCCACCCCATTAGCAGCCGTACCTACAACTTTAAGTGAAGGATCTGTTTCAATGATCTTTGGGAAATATTCCCGAAGAACCTTTTCATCGTCAACAACCAGTATTTTTATACGATCTTTTGTCATATACTAAAACCAATTTGATTTTCGGTTTTTAAAATTAAATTTTGGTTGCAGTTAATGCTTAGCAATTGGTTTAGTCAATTTTCAGATACTGAAAACCAATTGCGGTAGAGTATAGTAAAGATATTTTGTAACTACTAAGGTTCAAAGGTCCAGGTTCACGGTTGAAAGTCTTGCTCTCTTACAGCTGGCTCCATAGTGACGAAGCCATGTGGAGCTTGGTGCACGTTGGCTTCAAAGCTTTTTTAACCTTGAACCGTGAACCTGGAACTTTGAACCTGAATAAAAGTTTTAATAATTAGTGTAATTCGTGCAATTCGTGGTTTAGTAAGTAGCCCCGCATTTATTTTTGATTGTTCACTGTATAGAGAATGTATTCTACTTATTACGTTCTTTGCCTTTCAGCTATAAATTTTTCCCAGCGTTTCAAAAAAATCAATCAAAGATCATTTTCAATTTTTCCCAGTAAATTGATTACATCTTTTTGCACGCCTGGCATGAAATCCGCCGCTGGTACGTCTGCAAATTTCGACGGCGACAACCAATGAAACTCATCATAATTGTGGAGTAATGGTTGCCCTGAAATGTACCAGCAAAGATACCGGACGCCGGGAATTAATTCCCCGTCCCGGTTGCTGAATTGGTAGGTCGAGAATAGTTTCTCATCGACGCTAACTTCCAGGGCTAATTGTCTTCTGAAATGACGTATCACTCCATCTTTAAACGTTTCGTCCTTTGCCAGTTGGCCGCCAGTGGTCACTTCAAGGAGGCCCGGGAAAAATTCACGATGCAAATGGCGCTTCATTACAAGCACTTCCAGTAGTCCTTCTATCCGCCGTAGGCAAACGCCACTTACAAAGACCAAGGGGTTCTCACGGGCGTAAGCCATGGGATTGATAAAATTTGCAACTTCTTTTGTCACCCATGCATTTATGGGGGTGTTGAACCCGTGAATATCAACCACTTGCCGTTGAAAATTTAGTTTTTGCAACTCAGGCAGTTCTCTAAACTCGTCAGAGTCAATTACGACGCCACGGGGCCTGGCAATTCCACAAAGCCGAGCCGCCTCATTGATGTTCTTGCCTACAAAATCATCAGTGTTGCCGGAACGGCGACTCCATACATCTCCACGGGTAATGCCCCAACCTAAGTGTAGATCGGTACGCACGCCGTGGGTGTCGGAGAAAGTGGAGCACAAACTGTCAAATGCCTTTTCTACACGGCCAATAATGTCGAGGACCTCCTCAATTATCTTGACAGGGTATTCTCCGGCCTTTACTTTTCTAATCATCATTCCACCGTCACCTAAGGGTTTCCGATAATAATCCTGAAATTCCGACGCCAATATTTTGTCAAAGCCTTCGACGAATTCAACAACATTGGCATGGACGTCAGCGTCACCGCTCCAACTGGTAAATCCTCGAATATCTACAAAAATTATCAGGGCCTTTGAAAGCATAGGGAAATCTTCCTTAATTTATTAACCGTTTAGCAACTATTAACTTTTTGGAAAGTTTAGTAAAATACCTAAGCACAGGTGAAATGACAATATACGTTCCTGCAAATCAGGTTAGTGTTGCATACATATACCAGTCGCGATTGAATAATTGGTAAATAGTTAAAGTAACACTCTAGCTTTTTAGATACACCTTTGTTATACTGGTTGTATGAAGAAGCTAATTTTAACTGATCGACAA
>JAJDAS010000472.1 GCA_029261755.1 Nitrospinia bacterium | reverse complement strand
TCTTTTCATGTTTGATCAGAATGTCCGCTCCGGCGGATTTTGCTTTTTCCGAAGTTTGGTCCAGGGAACAGTCGTCAACCACAATAACCTTATGGGCAAATTTTTTGGTGGTTGACACAGTGGTCCCTATTTTACCTTCTTCATTGTAAGCGCTGATGACGGCATAAACTTTCAATTTTTGATCCGATTTTTCCGTTGTTTCGATTTTCTTGATATGATAGCCTGCAATTTGAGGTTTCATGAGGTATAGCTATCCCAATTGGAATGGGTATAAGGGCCAGTGCGACGTTGAATTTCTTACTCTCAATTGTACCAAAAAAATAAGATTGAAGAATTACTCTTTGCAAAAACACACCAAAATTCCTCCCATGACCATTCAAAAAAATCCTCTCCATATCCAAACGGCAATTATCGCTATTATACTTATTGGGCTTGTCGCTTATTCCAATAGTTTGAGCGGAGAGTTTGTATTTGACGATCTCGTAAACATTATTGAGAATCCTTCTGTCAGAAAATTGTGGCCCATAGGGGATGCTCTAAGAGCGCCCTTGGGATCAGGACTCGCGGGCCGCCCCATTATTAATCTTAGTCTGGCCATCAATTACGCCATCAGCGGGGAAGAAGTTTGGAGCTATCATCTCTTAAATCTGTTAATTCATATATTGAGCGCATTGACACTGTTTGGAATTCTCAGGATTACCTTTTTGGGGGAGAAATTGCCTGAAAGATACCATAAGGTTTCCACGGAGCTGGCGCTTGGTTGTGCGCTCATCTGGATGGTTCATCCTTTGCAAACCCAATCCGTTACTTACATCATACAGAGATGCGAATCCCTGATGGGGCTTTCATTTTTGTTAACCATGTACTGCGCGATTCGCGGATGGAAATCCAACAATCCCGGACCTTGGCGCCTTTTTGCATTCATGGCTTTCCTGGTGGGAGTTGGGACCAAGGAAGTAATTGTGGTAGCCCCATTCCTGATATTTCTATACGATATGCTATTTGTTCATGAAAGTCCAAAAGAAGCCTTCAAACAATCGCGGAGTCTGTACGCATGGTTAGCCATGGGTTTAGTGCTCCTGTTTGTTCAAACAGCAATAGGTGGTACCGTAGCATCGGGAGCTTTCGAGGTACCTGCGACGCCATTTCAATACGCCTTAACCCAATCCCAGGTTATTTTTCATTATATAGGGCTGTCTTTTTGGCCTCATAAACTATGCCTGGACTACTATTGGCCCATTGCAAAACTTGGAGAAGCTTACCTCTCTGCCATTTTGTTAGTGGGTCTGATTTCTTGTTCTTTATGGCTTGTTTTGAAAAAAAAAAACCTTTGGGGGTTCCCGGCCATTTGGTTCTTTGCTATTCTGGCTCCCACCTCCAGCATCCTGCCTCTCCGTGAAATCATTTTTGAATATCGCATGTATTTACCACTGGCTGGTTTGGTAGCCTTAGTTGTGTTAGGTGGGTATGAGATAGGTCGAACCCTGTTTTCCCGGTTGCCATTATCCGTGGGCCAATACAATTCCTCTACCCGCTTACTGGGGTTTGGTTTATTGGCAGTAACGGTTGGCATTCTGGCCATTTTGACTTTAAATCGAAATTCAGACTACGAAAACAAGATCCGAATCTGGGCGGATACGGTAGCAAAACAACCTCAAAATTCCCGCGCACAAAATAACCTGGGGCAGGCTTTGGCTGAGTCAGGGAAGCACCGAGAGTCCATTCCTTATTTTCAGGAAGCTGTGAGAATCAAGCCTGATTATTTTGATGCCTATTCAAATCTCGCCCTTGCATTTTTTACACTTGGCGAACCGGAAAAATCAATTTTACCTTTGCACAACGCTATGAAAATTAAGGTGGGCAACCCTGAGGCCCATTTCCTGTTAGGTAGAGTGATGATTGCTGTAGGAAAACCTAAAGATGCTATACCCCATTTCATTAAAGTTCAGGAGCAACAGTGGAGATATCCCCATTTGCATAACAACCTTGGAGTGGCTTTATCCATGATCGGCAAGCCTCAAGATGCTATACCTCATTTCCTGGAAGAACTGAAGGTCCTGCCGGATAGTGCACATGTCCACTCGAACCTTGGTGCAGCCCTGGCAGCAATAGGCAAAAAGCAAGAAGCCATTCAACATTTTCGGGAAACCCTCAGAATTAAACCTGACGATGAAAAAGGCCACTCTAATCTTGGAATGGTTCTTTTAGAGCTTGGCAGGAGGCAGGAAGCTATCACCCATTTCCGAGAGGCCTTGAAAATGAATCCGAATAACACAAATATTCGGAATTATTTATTGAAGCTGGAAGGCCGTTAATTCAGACACCAATTTGTTATAAAAGCCTGGCCCTCTACCAAGAGGGGAATTTAGACATGCTTAAGTCCTCAAATAATCATAACAGTCGCCTTTACAGGTTTTGCCCGTTCATAATCCTGAGCGCGGTGATGGTGTGTTACGGCGCCACTTTTCAGTACGCTTTTCACTTCGACGACCACCCCTACATCATTAAAAACACCCACATCCATGACCTGCATAATTTGGCCGCCATCTGGTCCTTTAATCCGGGAAGGTTCCTCACCTTTCTCAGCCTCTCCTTTAATCACCACTTGGGCGAATTCCATGTGTTCAGCTACCACCTGTTCAATACTGCGATTCACGCAGCCAATGCGCTTCTGGTTTTTTGGATTGCCCGGCTCCTGATGCGGTTCGTGGGGGCCGGGGAAAACCGGCGAGACCTCGCGCCCTGGTTCCCCTTATTAACGGCCATGCTGTTCGCCTGCCACCCCTTGCAGACCGGGGCCGTGGTCTATATCTGGCAGCGGGCCGCAACCCTTTCCGCCTTCTTTTATCTGCTCTGCCTGATGCTCTATCTTCGTGCCGCGCTATGCCGCAGCCGTCCGCTTTTATACGGATCATTGGCGGCCGCGTATGCTGCGGCATTCACGAAGCAATCGGCTGTCACATTGCCAGTCGCCATTCTGATGATGGAGTTTTTTTTCATCAGCCGCAGCTTTGAAAGGCTCAAAAAAAAAGCGGCGCAGCTTGCGGCCTTTGCTCCTGCCCTGATCCTGCCCCTTGCCTTGGCTGCCGTGGGCGCGAGCCATGAACTGTCGGAACTCGAAAACAGGCAGACCCCGTTCAGCCAGTATCTTTTGACGCAGTTCAACGTCATTGCCACATATCTGCGCCTGGCCGTTGCGCCCGTGGGGCAGAACCTCGATTACGACTATCCCCTGGCCGCCTCCTTCGCTGATGCGGGAGCCTCGGCCTTGCTGCTTTTGGCTTTAGCCCTCCTTGGATTGCGCCTGTTTTCCAAAAACCGGATCGCCAGCTTCGGAATATTTTTCTTCTTCCTCTCCCTGTCCGTGGAGTCTCTGGTACCGCTGGAAGACCTCATTTTCGAGCACCGGATGTACCTCCCGCTAACTGGGATTCTGCTCCTTATCTGTTCTCCGCTGGTCATGCAGACGCCAGGGACATGCGCAAGAGTTGGCATGATCCTGCTGGCCTTTTCCCTGGTCCCCCTGATCTATCTCACGCACGAACGCAACAAGGTGTGGCGCACAGAGGAGACCCTCTGGCGCGACGTGGTGGAAAAGTCGCCCGCAAAAGAGCGGGGATATGCGAACCTTGGGCTTTTCCATCTTCGCAAAGGCGATCCCGAAAAGGCGCTTTCCTGGTACCTTCTCGGCGCTTCACAGAATCCGGATTCCGCTTATTTCATGTACATGATGGCGCGTGTGTTAGAGCAAATGGGGGAGGCGGACAAAGCCCTGAGCCGTTACTCCAAGGCTGCGGCCCTGAATCCGCAGGAGCCTCTGTTCTGGCTGCACATGGCTGAAATTTATGACCGCAAGGGGGATGTGGATAGTGCCATGGCTAATTATACGGCGTCCATAAACGCAAGGCCTGAGAAGCCCTTGCCACATGCCCTGCTAAGGCTAGCCGAACTGTTGGACAAGGCAGGGAGCTTCGAGGAGGCGGAGCGGCGTTACCACCAGACCCTTCGCATAGTCCCGCATGAGGCGGAAGTGAACTACAAGCTTGGAATGCTTTACAAAAAAATGGGAAATGAGGCGGAGGCGGCCAAATTTTTGGGCAAAGCCGCAGCCAAAAAAAACTAAGCAAATTTAACCAGTAGAGTAACCTCGGATGTTTAATCCTAAGGTCCTCGTCGAACCTTTGATAGAGATTTCCACTAATACGGCTCACCTTTTATTCTCGTCACAAATCATGCACCGGAAAACCCGATTCTGCTGGTGTCAAAGAGGTTCATACCCCATTCTACGCAATCCTGCATAGAGGCTTTCTCCATCTCTGAGAGGTCGGCATCGTCGTTGGTTTCGGTGATTTATGAATGATTTGAAACGATCAAGCACAAACCAATTTATATCTCTGAGGCATTTCCCTGGATATCTTTTGCGAAAAAAAACTCCCCGCTCTGGTTAATTTTGTTACCCCTTGTGGAAAAGTGAGGTCATTATATTGCCAATTTAATTATGTTCTGAGTTTTAGCTCTGTTTTTTATTAATTTTCGATCCTTCCTTTTTAGAGCTTTTCAATCTCCTTTTAATTCTGTTTTTACGCCTGTTTTTTACCACGTCCTTTCCCGAGAAAAGAAAGGCGAAATATCTTTAAGGACGACGAAAACAGTCTTTCCTTTCTTGAAACCCTGGGAGAAATGGCGGAGAGATTCCATGTGAATATTTACGCTTTTGTTTTAATGGACAACCATTACCACCTGCCACTTAAGACACAAAGAGCCAATTTATCTAAATGTATGCAGTGGCTTGGGGCTACTTATAGCCGTCGTATAAGTATAATTTAAAGCTCCGACGTAGCGGCCATCTTTTCCATCGACGATTTAAAAGCATTCTCGTTGAATAAGTTTTTTCAGCCCTATATTCAGGACCAAGGCCTAAGTTTTATAGAGACCTGTTTAATGGTAGAATTTCCCATGAAACTGGTGGCTGATTATTTAAAAGAACAAGATGTTGAAGTTGGAAATTATATGGAAGAATTAGAATGACCGGCAAGATATTACAATATGACGGTACCCTTACCCCCATAGAAAGGCTTTACGTCAGAATCTTGGGAGCACCCATCAGTGGGTTGCGGATCAGGTGTCGCCGCATATTGCCCAAGATTGATCGACTCTATAAAAAAATCCTGGATGTGGGATCCGGCACAGGAGTCTTAACGGCGGAGATAGCCTCACGTTGGCCTGGCTCCCAGGTCCTGGGCGTAGACAATTCGCAAACTCTGGTGGACAAATGTAACCGGATGGTTCAAAAAGCGGATATCAAAAATTGCCGTTTTCAACAGGCCGATGCGTCGAACTTAAACTTTGCCGAAGAGTTTGATCTTGCCCTTTGTATAGACAATCTGGAACATATTGAGGATGATATCCGGGTTTTGGAAAATATTCACCGATCTCTAACAAAGGAAGGCAGGGCCATCATTCATGTTCCCCATTTTTTCCGACGTTGGCCTGTATTTACCTGGCAGGAAAATTTTTCGGTGCCTGGGCACGTGCGCCCCGGCTACAGGTGGGAGGAGTTGATGGAGAAAATGGAAATAGCAGGGTTTTATGTGGAGGAGGCTTTCTTCACTTACGGGGTCCTGGAGACCTTTACGAACAATGTTTCTTATTCCATTACCAGCGCGGAAATGAAGAACAAAATCCTTTATGCCTTTGTTTTTCCATGGCTCAATCTCCTCGCCTATTTTGGGCAGTACTCCAAACCCAAAATGGGCGCGGGGATTTTTGTTATGGCGAGGAAGAAGTGATTTTTTTGTAAGAAGCTATCGGAGGCGTAGTTTCCGAACCCTTTTGAGGAGATATTTTTATTTTCTTCCAGATATTTCCACAGGATTCCTGAAAGGCCAAGACCTCCCTAAGCCTTTCTCCCAATTCCTTAGGATCCGGTTTTTGTGAATTCTTTTCTAAGCTCATCCAACCTCTCCATCAAGTCAAACTGTTTTAACAAGTCTTCCATGCGATTCAAGCTAACACTTTCGCTATTCAGTCGGATTAAATTTTTGATATCAAACCAATCCAGGTCCTGTTCGGGGTTGTCTTTAATTGCCTTCAATTTCAAGGTTATTAATTGTTCCGGGTTGGCGATATGTAGTTTTTCCTCACCATAGTCGGCCATAATAGCTGTTTTGAAAATTTCCTTTAGGTATTCACGGTTGGCAATGACAAAATCCACCTCCGGCAAACCTTTATCCGCTACTTCATCAAATTTAATAATTCCCAACTCATCGTATTCAATACAATTCAGATAACCAAGGAATTTCATCGCTTCAATAATGGCTTCACAAAAATCCTCATGGACCAAAAAATCAATATCCGTTGTAGCGCGAATATGTTTCCAAACGCCACATGCCAATCCACCCACCAAGACAACCTTTATTGATTTCTCGCGAAACAGTTTTAACAGGTTAACTAACGCCTTCTCAAGGTTTACCATATATGCGCTTTAGGAGAGATCTACCTGGTTGTAGGAAATTGATTTCGAATGCATAAATATTTAAAGCGGAGCCTTTTTGATAATGACCCCTTTTCTTAGGGGGAATAAGCAAATAATGCTTTTCCTTTAGCTTGGTTAAAGAGCAGGCCTAGTCCCATGGTCTTTAGGTAAAAGAGTGCTTCCCGATAATTCCACCCAATGGTTGGCTGATCTTTTCTTTTTCCTTGTTAGGTTTTCCCACTCGAACTGTGCCATATAAACGTAGGACTGAGGTGCGCTTTTGAATGACTTACAATTTGATAATAATATTGGTTGAACAAACTCGAATGACTTCTCAATTATATAACATTTACCGAGAGGTCGGCCCTCATAGTATGAATTGAAGTCATCTTTGTCGATCCCGCCATATTTTCCAAATTCTTGCCATAAAATTGAAGGCGATGCGACAATACACTCTCGTATCTTACAATAGCCAATAACTTTTTGGTCAGGCTTCGTTGAGTATAAAACTATGTGAGAAATGTTTGTTGGAGCGCCGTTCCTGCGAAACTCCACCGATTTTTTACCTGCCAAAATAGCGTAAGCGAACTTTGGAGCAATTGCTACTGCCAGTACATTTTTATTTTTTCTTGAATCCATTTGGTCCCTTCCTGAGAAAGCCTTGAAATTGATTGAGGGGCACCTTTAAGGACCCCATTTCTTTTTAATTCATTGAATGAAATTGACTGAAGTCCTTTGACAAATCGAAATTTAATGGCCAGTGTTGGTTTCTTGCATAAAGATTCTATCTCCTTGTCAATAAGTACAGCTACGTCGCAGTGTAACCAAAATGTTTTAAATAATCATTTTTTCAAACCCAAATTTTTTATCTTCGAGATAAGGGTGGTGGGCTTCAGCCCTATCAATTCCGCAGCTCCTTCCTTGCCGAATATTTTCCATTGAGTCCGTTCCAAAGCGGCGGTAATGTTGTCGCGCTCCATACGCTTGATGTCGGCGTTGGTAAGGATGCCGGCATCATTCTCTCCAATCGCAGTGGGAGCCGGAGTAAATGCTGCCTCTATTCCTTCTCCCTCTCTCGTTTGTTGAGGGATATCCAAGCGGAGCCTTTTAGATCGCTGGGTGATTACCGCCCTTTCCAGTATATTTTGAAGCTCCCTGATATTTCCGGGCCACTCGTAATTTTGCAGTTGAAGTACATCGGCCTTGGTAAGTTTTGGTTTTGGACAATTGAACCTCTTAACGGCCGAGTCCAGAAAGTAAGCAGCCAATAAAGGGATATCCCCTTTTCTTCGTCTCAGAGGAATAACTTCAACGGGAAAAACATTCAGACGGTAATAGAGGTCCTCACGGAATTTACCCATTGCAATTTCTTTTTTGAGGTCCCGGTTGGTGGCTGCGATGATGCGGACATCCACTTGCCGCGTCTTTTCATCCCCGATCCTCTCATAGGAGCCTTCCTGGAGAACCCGCAACAGCTTGCTCTGTAATTCCGGGGGGATCTCTCCCACTTCATCCAGAAATAAGGTCCCCTGGTGCGCCAATTCGAATCTACCCGCCCTGTCCCTCACCGCACCGGTGAAGGCGCCCTTCACGTGACCGAAAAACTCACTTTCGTATAGGTCCTTGGGGATGGAGGCGCAATTGACCCGGATCATGGAGCGTTCTTTCCTTCCGCTTTGTTTATGGATTTCCCTGGCGATTAGTTCCTTGCCGGTACCCGACTCCCCACTAATCAGAACGCTTGCGTCCGTGGGGGCCACCATTTCGATCTGCCTCAAAATATTTTGCAGAGCAGGACTGTTCCCCACGATGCTGCCGTATGGCTGAAGCTCCAGGACTTCCTCATGAAGATACTCGTTCTCCAGTTCCAATTGTTTTTTCAAGCGTTGGATCTCTTCAAAGGCCCTGGTTCTTTCCTCTTCATTCCGCTTACGCTCCGTGATGTCGCGGACAAAGCTTACCACGTACTCTCGGTCTTCAAATTCCATATAATTGGCCCGCACTTCTACTGGAATGGTTCGACCATCTTTTGTCCGGTGGCGAGTATCTATGGTCATGACCTTTGATTCTTTGATCTCGCTCCAGAAAAACTCCCAGGAATCTTTCGGCCTGTCAGGATTTACATCATGAACGGCTAACCCCATGAGTTCTTGCCGTGTGTACCCCAGATGCCGACAAGCCGCTTCGTTAACCTGCTCAAACCTGCCTTCCGGGCCATGCCAGAAGATGGCCTCTTCCGCTCGCTCCACCGTAAATTGGGCCAATTTCAGGCACATTTTGCTTTTTTGCTGTTTTTTCATTTGTTCGAACTCCAATACCGATAGTGATTCCTATCAACTGTATACGAAAAATCGTAGTAAAGCTACTAAAATACATAGATTACAAAATTTCGTAGCAAATGAACTTTACTGCAAACATGCCATAAACATTAAAAAACAATGACTTATAAACACAACCATTATTGGCACACTATTTGTAATATGGAAAAGTACATAGTTGTTTACACAATCATCTCTGTAAAAAGGAGGTAAAATGAGCACGAATAAAAATACATTTAAATAATGACACACCCTCCTCTGGTTCCCAGGGGAAGATCCCCGGAAACGAGAAGCACAAAACCCAATAACTAAATCATTAATCTACAAGGAGAAAAAATATGAGCACCAATAATCAACAAAACGAAGCTTCCTGGATTTCCCTCATCCTCCGTATCGCCATGGCCTCTCTCTTTGCAGTGGCCTCCATCAATAAATTCGCCGGTGGACTTTCCGGTGTGGCAGCTTATTTCCAGAGCGTGTTTGAACCCACCTGGCTTCCCTTACCCCTGGTCGCCATACACGCAAAAGTAATCCCCTTTGCCGAAGGACTTATCGCCATTTGGCTTCTCGTTGGACTTCATCTCAGGTTGGCGTGGTTCTTTACGGGATTTGTAACCATCAGCCTGGCCTTCGGCATGGCTGTTGCCTCAAAATATGACGTGGCAGCCAATAATTATTTTTATGTCTTGCTATGCTGTGCCGGATTGTATTTCAGCCCATTGGACCGATGGAGTTTGGACGGGTTAAAATCAACAAGATGAGAAACAGTTGGAAGTAGCAAATTAACTAAAAATTCAAGTCCCCACTAATAAGGAGAAGGCCATGACGAACCTAAACATTAAAAAAGAGGAAAACAAGAAAGAGGAGGACCCGTTGATGCAAATGGTCACGGGAAAAGTAAAAACACAATTAATATTTGTGGCAGCCAAACTTAAAATAGCGGACTTACTAAAAGACGGTCCAAAATCGGTGGAGGAGTTGGCGGAAGATACGGACTCCCATCCCCAAACCCTTTTTAGAATATTAAGGGCTCTGGCCAGCTTGGGAGTTTTTGCGGAAAAGGAACCTTGGACTTTTGAAATGACCAGCATGGCTGAGCGTTTGCAGTCAGACCACCCCCAATCTATCGTGCCCTTTGCCGCTTTTTTCGGAAGTGAATGGCATAACCGGGCATGGTCCAGCTTGCTCCATAACGTTCGGACGGGAGAGTGCGGCTTTGAAAGCGTTTTTAAAACCAACGTCTTCAATTACCTGGAGGAAAATCGGGAGGAAGGGGAGATATTCAACAATGCCATGACCTCTTTTTCAAAACGGAAGGCCGATAATATTGCGGAGGCATACGACTTTTCAAATTTGAAAACCTTAGTGGACGTAGGCGGAGGACATGGAGCCCTGCTTAAAACCATTCTAAAGGCGAACCCTTCCCTGCAAGGCGTTTTATGCGATATGCCCTCCGTGGCGGAAGGCGCGGTTTCTCTATTGGAGGGGGAAGAGCTGAAGGGCCGATGCCGAATAGAGGGAGGCGACTTTTTTAAATCCGTGCCCCAGGGCGCGGACGCTTATATCCTTAAGCACATCATCCATGACTGGGATGCTGCAAGAGCGGAACAAATACTCCGGAACTGTGGAGAAGCCATGGCGCCGGGAGGGAAGGTACTCCTGGCAGAGGCAGTTATCCCCGCGGGAAATGATCCTTGCCCCGCAAAGTTGGCGGATATTGAAATGCTGGTGATCCCGGGTGGGATCGAACGTACGGAAGCAGAGTTTCAAACACTCTTTTCAAAGGCCGGACTTGAATTGAAAAGAATAATTCCTACGGGGGCCGATATTAGCATTATCGAGGGGGTTTTGGGCGAGTGCTGATATTTTCTAAATTAGTAAATCTTCTTTCCGTCTACTTCCTTGGACCTGCTGGGCAACCTCCTGCCTTCGATCCTTTTTTTCAGGATCAATGGGTAGTGTAATCGCGAACGTAGTCCCTTCTCCTAAAGTAGAGGAGGCATTAATAGACCCTCTATGGTGTTCAATAATTCCATGACAGATTGATAGGCCAAGCCCTGTCCCTTTCCCCACATCTTTTGTTGTGTAGAATGGATTAAAAATGTCAGCTAAGGTCTCCTCATTCATGCCATGGCCCGTGTCGGTTATCTTTATTACAACACTCTCATTGTCCTGATTGGCGGATACCTGTAAGATCGATTCCTTGCCATCTTTATTTTCCTCCATTGCATGGACGGCATTGGTAAAAAGATTAATAAATATCTGTTCAATTTCTTGTCTATGCATTTTGACCATAGGAAGACATTCTTGTAAGTTCCGTTGAACCTTTAACTTGTGTTTCACGTGTTGATCAAACTGACAAAACTTTAATGCGCTATCAATACAGTCACATAGACTTGTCTCTTCAAGTTTAGTCTCAATTTTTCTTGAAAAATTGCTAAGGTCTTGCACTATTGCCGTAATCCTTTTAACCCCTTTTTTCATATCTTTTAACATCTTTGGCGCTTTCTCAATAATCAGGCCAATCTTTTCCCCTTCCTCCCTGCCCTTGGCTTTTTCCATCGCGACTTTCATATGCTGATCCCAAAAAGTTTCAAACATTTGTACATTAGTACTAATATAATTGGTTGGGTTATTGATCTCATGAGCCACTCCTGCCGACATGGTACCGAGAGTAGCCATTCTCTCTGAATGGATCAGTTGTTTTGATCTTTCTTTTGCAAGCTGTTCCATATTAGAAGCATATTCCTCTAAAGAGCTATTCATCGCTTTCATTTCCTCCTCCGCCTTTTGGAGCTGATTCACTTGATTGACAAGTGGGCGAAATAGAAAGAAATAGAGGAAAGGCGCTATAAACATGACCAAAAATAGCGCATCAAGAAACATTTCAACTTTTTTAGGGAATGGTGGAAAGTAACTCAATAGGTACATGATCAAAGCTTCGCTAACAAAAATAGAAGCTGTAATAATAACCAATATTTTATAAGGTGAGTAGATCTTTTGGTCCATTTATGTGAAAACCTCCATATTTACTTTTTATAACAAGCAGAAAGCACAAATAAAACGGATATAGTCTTATAAAAAAAATTGCAGTAGAAAAATGAACTTTCTCCTTAAAGTAAAGGTATAATCAATACAATATAATTATATTCTCTTTGTGTTTCAATAGAAATTTTTTCAGTATCTACGTGGTCAAATGTAACAAAATCAGCAAATTAGTGGAAAAATTCCAATTATCTTTGACTATCTTTCAGATTGGTGGTAGGTTTTGTAACTGCTCAGGTTCAACGTTCCGGGTTCAAGGTTCAAGATTAAAAGGCGCTAAAGGCAAAGCGTTTTATGGTTTTGGGGCTTCCAATTAACGCTATATTTTCGCCCAAGAAACTATAACGGCAGCAAGAGCAAAAAGCTTTCAACGGAGAATCCTGAACCTTGAACCGGTTAACCTAAGTAGTTATTTGCTTTTCTTAAACAAATATTCCTTCAATCGTAAATCAGCAATCAAAAATCTAAAATATTTTTTCTTATGTCTACCATCATCAAATCCATCTTCAGTCCCAAAATGTTGGTCTCCTTCGTCATGGGATTCTCCTGCGGACTGCCTCTGCTCCTCACCATCTCCGTGCTCCAGGCGTGGATGAAGGAAGAGGGGGTGGACCTTACGGTGATCGGACTCATGGCCCTGGTGGGTCCTTCCCTACACCCTGAAATTTCTCTGGGCGCCCTTCCTGGATCGCTTCACCCTACCCTTCCTGGGTCGGAGGAGGGGATGGATGCTGGTGGCGCAGACTGCCCTCATGTGTTCTATCGCTGGTTTGGGATTCAGCAATCCGGCCCAGTCTCCATGGCTGCTGGCCTTCGCCGCCTTGCTGGTTACTTTTTTTTCAGCCAGCCAGGATATCGTAGTGGACGCCTATCGCAGGGAGGACCTTTCGGACGCAGAACTGGGCCTGGGATCGTCCCTTTATGTGAACGGGTATCGGGTGGGCATGCTGTTAGCCTCCGGGGGCGGACTCATCATGGCGGACCACACCTCCTTTGCCATGGTCTATTTGTTTATGGCGGGATGCATGGGAGTGGGGATCATTACCACGCTATTGGCCCCGGAACCAGAGACCCCGGCAGGGAAACCGCAAAACCTAAAAGAAGCGGTGGTCGATCCCTTTGTGGAGTATTTTCAAAGGAGCGGCGCCTTGTGGATTCTGGCCTTCATCCTTTTTTACAAGATAGGCGACACCATGGCCAGCGCCATGACCACCCCATTTTATCTGGATATCGGTTTTTCCAAGACGGAGATCGGGACGGTGGTGAAGATTTTTGGATTTTGGGCCACCATCGCCGGGGGACTCCTGGGCGGGATCATCATGCTGAAGGTGGGGATCAATTACTCGCTCTGGATATTCGGGATCTTGCAGGCCGTCTCCACTGCCGGATTCGCCGTGCTTGCCATGATGGGGCATCACGTTCCGGCCCTTGCCGCCGTTATAGCCTTCGAGAATCTGGCCAGTGGAATGGGCACAGCAGCCTATGTGGCCTTCATGGCGAGCCTCACGAATAAAAAATTCACCGCCACCCAGTACGCGTTGTTGAGTAGCCTAATGGGAATTCCCCGGGTCCTCGCCTCCGCTCCCACCGGCTTCTTTGCCAAGCATTTGGGGTGGTTTGAGTTTTTTATTGTGTGTACGCTGGTGGCTGTTCCTGGGCTGCTTCTTTTGAAGAAAGTGACGAAAACGATTGATGAACGATGAATGACGAACGACGCTCTAAGCGCAAACCTTTTTTAACCACTAATCTTCACTAATCCTCACTAATTTTTTTGAGGGTTTTTATGAGTGTTCATTAGTGTCGATTAGTGGTTAATTTACGCTTGTTTTCAATTTGCAATTTCAAATTTTCAATTACCAATTTCCAATTGTTCTTCCATCTTTTGCACTTCGCCAGCCAGCCGCCCGTATCCCATCTCCTCCACCAGTTCCTTTGCCCGTGCAAGTTCCTTCCCGGCTTCCTCTTTTTTGCCTTGGGCCAGGGAGAGTTTTGCGGACTCCAGGGCGTGGTCGGCCAGGAAGAGCCTCATGCCGCCCCGCTCCGCAACGGTGAAGGCGTCGTTTAGATCTTTTTGGGCCTTTGGGAAATCCTTCTTGGCGCGGTACAGTTCCGCTCGGGCCAGAAGGCCGCGAGGGATATACATTATGTCGCCCGCCTCACGCAATTTCTCCACAGCTAGGCGGAGATATTTCTCGGCATGAGAAAAGTCCCCGGGCATCTCCGCCAGGGTCTCGTGGAGCTTGGCCCTGCCAAGGGTTAGGTAGTCAAGGGCGATATCAAGGGGAGCCAAGCCACTCTTGGTAGCCCATTCCATGGTCTTTTTGGCCCGGTATCGGGCCTCCCTAAACCGTCCCTTTTGTAGGAAGAAAGCGCAATACTGGAAGCCCCTTAGCATCTGCGCATAAATAACTTGAACAATCAAAGGAAATAAGTTACAATGTCTGCATGATAACAGCAGATATAATTAAAGCCAAATACCATTTAATAAAAAGAAGGTTTGACGAAAGAAGTCGCCGTCAATGGGCAG
>JAJDAS010000471.1 GCA_029261755.1 Nitrospinia bacterium | reverse complement strand
CTTGATATCTCCCTTTTTTTCTTCCTCTTTCAAAATATTAGCGGTGTTATCCATGGATTTATCGTCCACTACAATAATTTCCTTGGAAATATTCAGTTTGCGAAGCATCTCCAGGACATGTTTAATAGTTTTTTCCTCGTTGTAAACGGCCATGACAATGGAAAGAAACGGTTGGTTTGAAGGTTTTTCATTCATAAGATGGGGTCACCTGTTCCAATAGTAAATCATCTAATACCATCATAGAAGTACGATTGAAAAGTCCAAAGGCTTTACGCAAATGGGAGGGACAAGGTGCGTTGACTCGCACACCTGCTATGCATTTTATAGTAAGTGAACAAAGCCCAAATGACAACTGGAGACAAGTTGTGGCTAAAAAGGGATTCGAAGCCACAATTATACGGTATTTGGGCCCAGTTGTTGGGGTCAAGTCTGCTTTTGGCTTATGTTCCATTGGCACCATAAGCCATCGGCAGACTTGCCCCCATCTCTTGTGTTTCTGATAGTTAAATCCTCCCTCGGCAGATTGCATATGCTCCACAGCCCAAAGAGCGCACTTCACGCCCAACTCCAGGTAGGAAGGATTGAAAGAGGCGGCTTTGGTAAAAGAAAGAATTCACTGCGCTGACCCGTGAATATCATAAGGGTACCACTTATGGTTCCGCCACCTCGGCGCTCCGGTTGAATCAAAAAGTTCTTCTTCGTAATATTTCAAGCCCTTAAGATACGTGGGGAGATGGGTATGGTCTCCCGACACCGTAAGATAATCATGGATGCCGTCCAGGATTCCGCCAGTGTGGTAGTTATCGTGATTTCTTACAAGGCGGTTGGTGGATGGGTGTAATACCAGGCATGGTATCCGGTCTTAACGGAAACGGTCCAGTTGATCAACCTGCTCGCCTCTTTCAAATATCCCTTCTCTCCAGTAACCTGGGAAAGTTTAGCCAAAAACCCGCCCACCACTGCGTTGATATTCACAACCTTTAATTTCAGAAGCGCGTGGACATAACCAATGCATTTTTTGTCTTCATCTTCCTCCAACACCGGCAGCTCCTCCAATAGATACTGGCTGGCGCTCACGGCAATTTCCAGATACTCCTTTTTTTGCAATGTCTGGTAGGCTGTTAGAAAAGCCTCGGCGCAAAAGGCCGTCACAATGGCGTTGGGAAAGAATTTTGGCGCATAAAAACCGGGATTTTGCCAAGCGAAATTATAGCCCCAGCATGCGCCTTTGAATCCGCCATTTTTATCGGACCTGTGGTCTTGTAGCCATTGAGTTAGGGACTCAATCTCTTTTTTCACCTCCGCTTGAGGAAGAATCGTATACAGATTACAAAGGGCCTTAATAAAGTTAGCGATTCCCTTGGGATTTCGCGACTTTTGAACTCCAAAGAGCTTTCTCAGGTTCAAAGGAACTTGATTCACCGTTTGGAGCGCAATGAGCCTCAGTAGTGGATTCCAACCCAAGACCAATTCCAAAAAAGGGGAATTCAAGGCGTCGAATTTGGAATAATCGGCATAATCCTTCTCCGAAGCATAGGCCATAACTCGCATCAGGGAGTCGTTGATTTTATTTTTTAATTCAGTTGAAATCATCAGTTCATAATCTCCGGCCTCAGTCCCAACCTCCTTCCAAAATCCTCTCCACTGCGTATATGGGAGCGGAGCGGATCTTCCCGTATTCGGCAAAGTTCTCCTGAGATAGACGCACCCCCATCTCCAAACCACGCTCATTAAGAAATGCGTGGATACTTTGCATTTTCCCCCGTGTTCCCGACTTCACTTCCAGGGGGAGGATATTTCCGCCTTTTTGAATGAGGTAGTCCACCTCGGCATTGCTGCCACGGGCCTCCCTGTGCCAATAGTAAAGTCGGGGATGAAGAAGAGGGGAACCGTGGGCTATCAGTTCCAGTCCCACGAAAACCTCGGCAAGGTTTCCCTCGTTAACCAAACGGGATGAGTCCTTCACCAACTGCTCGGAGAGATCAAGTCCGAGCAACCGTTGATGAATTCCTATATCGAAGGGGAGTACCTTGAACTTTTTGGGGTCTGCTCCTCCTCCAAGTGGGATGCCCCTGGCCGAGGTGTGGTGCGCCTTGTGGACCACACCGGCCATGACCAGGAGTTCCAGGGCGTTTTTATAACCGCTGGCCGGGCCTTGGGTGGAGATATTGGAGTATTTGAATTTTTGACCGGCCTGGTAGGTTGTGGATTCGAAAACCTCGCGAAGCCTCACTTGCGGGACTCTTTTTTTATACTTGGCAAAATCGTCATAAATGGTGGTGAGGAGTTCATCAATGATGAGGGCGCAGGAACGGAGATCCTTTCCTGACCGGTATGCCCGGACCACCTCCGGCATGCCGCCCAGAAAAAGATAGATTCGTAATCTATCCAGTATTTTTTCATGAATCGCGGGGGCAATGGGGTTCCCGGTTCCCCCTTTCACGGCCATTCCATACAGCTTTTCCCCTCCCGTGGCCCCAAGAAATTCACCAAAGGCCATGGGGAACATGAAGAGAGAAGTCAATCGTCCCACGCCGAA
>JAJDAS010000470.1 GCA_029261755.1 Nitrospinia bacterium | reverse complement strand
ATGGCGATTCCAGGTCTTCCTTCGGACATGGCAAAGTAGCCTTCTTCTTCCTTCATATTTCCTATGGACAGCCATTCTTCTTTTTCAGAACCCTTTTTCCATATTATCACTTTGTAGGACGGCTGATTGAGGCCCGACAATTTGAAAAGGGACGGGTTGCCGGGCTGGTATTTCCTGATCTTTACCCCTTTTATTTTTTGCAGAAAGGCCATGATGGGGTTGAAATCCACTGCCGCTTTCTTCGGCAGTGTCTGCTTCCAATTATAATCGGGTGTTTTTTCAAACTCATGAATTTCGGGCACGGCACTAACCCTGATCTTCAGGACCTCTTCCTCCTGAAAAAAGAATACTTCCTTGTTCATCAAGATGAAAGGGTCGCCGGGAAAGTAGTCGAGGAGTTTGTCTTCCAGGAGGACGACGTTTTTTTGGCCGTTCAGGCGTGCAAAGACCCCTCGTTTTTTTTTGTCCCTTGCGCCGAACAGGATTTCGTTGGCGGATTTCTCGCTTCCATCGGCCCAGAAAGTGATTTTTTGAGATTCCGGTTTGAATCCGTATTTTACTAAATCGGACGGTTCCTCTTCAACAAACTCTTTGATTTCGCTGTTTTGGAAGGCGGTGAGCAGTTCCATGAGCTTCACAATGTTAGCCCTCACATTTATGGGTTCCGCGATTCTCCATTTTCCGTCCATGGGGAGTTCACAAAGGATCTGGCCGTCCTTACCGGAAAAGGCCACTTTATCAACCTTTTCAGGATTGTAGTCCACAACCTTTTTATGCCTAAAAAAATAGGTGTCTTGGTTTGCCTGGGCCTTGGCGTCCGCTAAGACCCTGTACACCTTGGGGTCTCCCTTGAGTTGAGCGAAGGCGACCCCTTTGGTGGGCGCCCGGTTGCCGAAAAAGATGGTGTGAGGTTTCAACTCCATCCCCACGTACAGGGTCACCGTAACCTCCGGTTTGTCCAGTCCGAACTCCTTAAGCCTTTCCTCCGAGGGGTTGGTGTCCATCACGTAATCGGAATCGTTCCGGGAATCGGTTACATATTTCAGAAACTCCTCCACCTTCTCGTTCATGGCCGGAGCCCGGACAGGTTTGATAATCTTCCAGCCTTCTTCCCATCGTTCCAATTCCATTGCCACTTCGGGCTTCTCCAGCCTTATTTTTAGGGTCTGGCTGGGCTCGAAGGCCAAAAGGCGCGTAGCTTCGGCCTTTGCTTTTTCACGGATCTTTTCCTGCTTGAGGTCAATGTAGTAATAACCTGCCAGGACGGTGAAGACGATGATCCAGATGAAGGTCTTTTTGAAATATTTCAAGGCAAAATGGGAATAAAAGAATATTTTTGGCTATTGGGAAAAGCCAAAAGAGGATAGGACTTTTCGCTAACTTGAGACGCTGGCTGAATAGTTATTGTAGTTGATATGCCTATGGGCATTCAAGAATGAAGGAATCGAGGAAAGGGCAAGAAAAAAAATGGATGGATATCATCGGAAGAAAAAATCTGATCGGTGAGGAAAACCGTGCTTAATGTCCCATCTCATCTAATTTTTGTATCATTTTGTTGGCATCCGCAAAATCCGGATCCAGGGCAAGGGACTTTTGAAACGCTTTTCTGGCAGAGTTGAAGTTTTTGTCTTGCATAAATGCCCTGCCGATATTGTAGTAAAGGACCTCGTCGTTGGGATCAACCTTGATAGCCTTCCTGTATTCCAAAATTGCTTCTTTGAATCTCCCTTTCTTCCTAAGGGCGATTCCAAGACGATTGTAAACGTTGGTATCTTGCTTGAGACTGAGGGAATCCTGGAAGGATTCCGCTGCACGATCTTCCTGGCCTGCTTTCAAAAAGGCTTCACCGATGGCTGTCCGGCGGTCGGGATTGTTGGGATCATGTTTGACTGCGGCTTTAAATACCTCTTCCGCTTTATCCGTATCTCCATTTTCCAGATAGAGTTCTCCAAGTTTGGTCAGACGATCCGGATTGTTGGGACTGATTTCGGCTGCTGTTTCCATTGCCATGGCGGCCATCACCTTATCCCCTTTTTCCTCGTAAAGTTCGCCCAGGGATTGATGTACTTTCACAAAACGAGGGTTCGCAACCGCCGCTTCCTGGAACAGTTGTTCTGCTCGATCCAAGTCGCCCTGCAACCTGTAAATCTCACCCATACCCTGCCTGGTCCTGGCGCTATTGGGATTCAATTCCTGCGCTCTTTCAAAACAGGCAATGGCCTCTCCATAATCTTCCCGGTCTTTGGCGGCCTCTGCAGCCATCATAAGTTTCTGTAGATCCGTGGGGTTATTTTTTTTATTAATGATGGCGACAATTTTTTCTTCCAGTGTCCTGGCGACAAAAGGTTTGATGATATAACCGTCCACCTCCGTCTCCGCTGCCTGAACGATTTGGGCCGCATCCACTTCCGCTGTGACCATCAAAAAGGGAAGATCTTTTAAGTGCGGCATCTCCCTCGCCTTCCGCAGCATATCAATTCCTGAAACCCGAGGCATAACCCAGTCGCAAACTACCAATTGATATTGATGCTTGGTAAGCATATTGATTCCGGTATCCCCATCGTCCGCCTCATCGATTTGGTCGAAACCGATAAATCGGAGCATATTCTTCAGTGTTTTCCTCATGTTAGAGAGGTCATCCACTACAAGGATCCGCAAACTTTTATCTAAAACCGTTTGTTCTGCCATATTTTTTTGACCTTATTGCCACTATGAACTAAACGATAAATGTTACATGATCTTTGGATCATGTGCAATCGATCCTCTTGCTGATTTATGGTTTGCAAGGCTCAACCTTCGAGGGCTACCGACGGCAGAGTAAAGCCCAACTTTGTGGTGGAAGTAAAATCCAAGGCCAGTGGAGAGGTTGGGAACCAAGGTTTGATCCCATTAGCATGATCAGGAACAGGCCAAAAAAAGATAGCTCATTGCAATTCCCAATTATATTGTTATATGTTACTATCATATAGGAAAAACAACCCCCTCAAGACTTTTTCAACCTACTTTAATCTTACAGTCAGCATTACCAGATACTGCCTTGTCGTCTACTTCACCTAATAACTTTCTGAACAACTGGCCTGAAAAAGGAAATCCTGTTCCCCCGGGAAAAAGGGAAATGGGAGCCATTACTTTTTTGTTCCTGGCCGCCCTCGCCCTTCGGTTGATTTATCTTTTCCAGGTTCAAACCAATCCGGCTTTTTATACCCTGATGCTTGATTGCCGTTCTTATGACCAGTGGGCAATGCAAATTGCCTCCGGTAGCTGGTCATTTGGCCGAATCTTTTACCAGGACCCCCTATACCCTTATTTTTTGGCCGTCTTTTACAAAGTTTTCGGACACGATCTGGTTCTCGTTCGCACTTTTCAATGTGTGATCGGTTCTATCAATTGTGTTCTTATCTATCTAATAACCAGAGAAGTATACGGCAAGAAAGCCGCCTGGATTAGTGGGATTCTTTCCATCTTTTACGGCGTCTTCCTTTATTACGATGGGATGATCAACAAACCTTTCCTGGGCCTTTTTTTGATAGATTCCGCTATTCTGGCCTTTATTTACGGGGTTAGGAAAGAAGGGGGCGGATTGTGTTTTCTTACCGGCTGTTTCCTGGGGTTGGCGGTGATGGTGAGAGCCAACATCCTTTTGTTGATGCCGCTGTTTTTGTGTTGGATCGTGCTTTACTCGAAAGGAGCGAAACGGCTCACCCTCTCCATTTCCTTATTAGCCGGGGTAGCTTTGGCCCTATCTCCCTCGGCGATTCATAATTATATGGCCTCCGGCCATTTTGTTTTGACCACCTCCCAGGCCGGAGCAAATTTTTACATCGGCAACCAATCGGGCAACAATACCGGCACCTATGTGCCCCCTCCCTTTGTGAGGGCAACTCCGGAGTTTGAAGAAACGGACTTCAGGGCCAAGGCGGAGTTTGAAATGGGCAAAAAACTCACCGCGCCGGAGGTTTCCTCCTATTGGATGAAAGAGACATTGAATGTTATTCAAGCCGAGCCCATGCGTTTCCTCAAAAACCTTTGGCTGAAAACCAGGCTTTTTTTGAATGAGCACGAAGTCCCGGACAACCATAGCTATCTATTTTTCAAGACCTACTACTCCAACCTCCTGAAGTGGAATCCGCTGGACTTCGGGATCATAGGACCTCTCGGGTTGGCGGGTCTTCTCTTTGCGTTATTTCGGAGAGGCGATACCCCTTTTGCAAAATTTCTTCCACTGTTTTTTCTCTTTTATCTCGGTTCCATCGTCCCTTTTTACATCTTTTCGAGGTATCGGTTGCCCGCAGTCCCCGTGGCCATCATGTTGTCGTCATTTTTTCTGGTTACCCTGGCGGAGTATGTCAAATGCGGCGCTCATAAAAAAACGACTTTGGCTATCCTCACGTTAGTCTTAGCCTGGCTCTTCGTCAATTCCAATATTCCAAAGGAGGATTTTTCTCCCCGTTTCGCGAATATCGCAAATAATTACTTCCAAGAGCAGAAGTTCGAGAAAGCTCTCACTTATTACAATAAAGCCCTCAAGCTTGCTCCAAAAACCGCTGAACTTTATTTTTTCATTGGAACGGTTTACAACGCAATGGGTCTCTTTAAGAAAGCGGAAGGCAATCTAAAGAAGTCCATTGAGATAAACCCGAATTATTCCGCAAGCTATTCAGGCCTTGCAATCGTTTCAATGCAACTAAAAAAAATGGACCAGGCCGAGGCCTACTTCAAAATGGCGCTGAAGTTGAGACCATACGCCCCGGATTACCACAACAACCTTGGGATGTTTTACACTCTCAACGGAAAATTCAAAGAAGCCGGGACCGCCTTTAAGAAAGCATTGTCTCTGGATCCGAACTTTGAACCGGCGCGCCAAAACCTCCGACGTTTCCCTCTTAAATGAATGCCTCAAGGCATTACTACAAACTGCTCCTGCTGCTGGTCTCTCTTCCGGTGATCCTGCAACTGAATATCCTTACGGGATCATTTCAGTTTGACGATCAATTTACCATTGTGGATGGAGATTTTAGCCACCGCATCAAAAATGCGGATTTGCTATGGAGTTTTTTGCGTGAGGGCGGGTACTTCCAAAGGTCCGTTATCTGGATCACTTTGGCGGCAAATTATCATTTAGGAGGGCTGAACACTTTTGGTTACCACCTTTTCAATATCCTCATTCACATCCTGAACGGCCTCTTGGTTTTTTTTCTGTGCACAAGATTGCATTCTTTATTGCCCGGTAAAATTGGCCGGGAATTCCTTTCCCGGAACAAATCCTTCATCCTGTTTCCTCTTTTATCGGCCCTGATCTTCCTTCTTTTGCCGATACAGAGTGAAACCACAGCATACATCACCAGCAGATCTTCATCCCTGGTCACCTTTTTTTTCCTGCTTGGAGTTTTGTTCTTTTCGAGGATTCTTTTTTGCAAGGATAGAAAACTTCATCCACTGAAATGGACCCCCTGGCTACTAGGAATTTCCCTTTGTGTTCTTTTGGGGCTGGGTACCAAAAAATCCTTTTTCACCTTTCCCTTCATTTTATTTCTGGTCTTTTATTTCCACTCCGGAATTACGTTCTCTTCCATGCTCAAAAAGCATAAATTTTTAATTGTGATTATCATGCTCGTTTCTTTAACTGTTTTAGGAATGAGAGTGAATACCTTTTATAACGAATGCAAAAGAAATCCCCAACTATGGCAGGATGGGTACAACCTTGAAATAGAAAAAGGATATGTAAACTCAAAATCCGAATTTGTTTTAAAGAAATTTTTGTACTCGGCTTTCGGAATCTCCGAGGGATACCGTCCGGACATGTACTCGCCCACAGCCTATTTGTTAACCGAAATGAATGTGGTCCCTCATTATTATTTGCGAAAAATGGCCTTTCCCATGGAGCTAAATATTAGCCCGGATATCACACTTGTAAAAAAAATGGGCTGGGAATCCGTTATCACTTTTTTGGGGATGGCCTTTGTGGTTATCTATGCCTGTGGCCTGGCCAAGGCATCCCCCATTATCCCGCTGACCATCTTCTGGCTTTTTATTATACTTGCTCCATCCTCCAGCTTCATACCACTGTATGATTTGGCGTCGGAGCATCGAACCTATATAGCCTCCCCCGCATTTGCAATGTTTTTTGGATTTTTGCTTTCGTTGGTAATTTCGAAACAACGTGTCTCCAGGTTTTCCTTATGGAAATACGGAATGCTAATGGCGGTCTTTTTTCTTTTTGCCGTGAACTACGTAACTCGAAACGAGGTCTGGCAAAACGAGTTGGGCTTGTGGTCGGACTCCGCCCGGAAGTCTCCTCACTCCGCACGGCCACACCATAACCTGGGTCTGGCTTACTCAAGAAACAATCAAATCACCATGGCAATTTCGGAATACAATAAAGCGCTGGAGTTTGAGCGCTCCGCAGATACTTACCTGAATTTAGCGGAGGCCTATAAAAAATTAAAGATGATGGAGAAGGCATTTAAAAACCTCAATGCGGCGGTAACGGTGAACCCCAGGTCGTACCAGGCTCATTACAATCTCGGTGTTTTGTATCATGATGTTGCCGATTTTCCTAATGCTATCCGTTTTTACAATAAGGCCATTGAAATCCAAAAGGAATCTCCGGCGGCGTATAACAATCTTGGCGAAATATACACCAAGCAAAACCAAAACGATAAAGCCATGCAGTGCTATGAAAAGGCCCTGGAGATCAGTCCGGCCCATTTTGCATCACTTAACAATATCGCTATTCTGTACCAGAAAAAAGGGGACATGAAAATGGCGGGACGGTTTTATGAAAAAGCGGTTTCGACGAATCCTCATTCCGCCGAAGCACGGCTGAACATAGGTGTTCTGTATCTCATCCAGGGTCGGTTGGACTTGTCCGAAAAACATCTGCGGGAGGCCATCCGTTTGAACCCTCAATTTGAACCCGCCTTCGCGAACCTGGGCGATCTGCTGATCAAGAAAAAACTTTTTCGTGAAGCGATTAATATCTACGGGACCGCGTTATCCATAGACCCGGAAAATCCCATCATTCATCGAAACCTGGGAGTCGTTTATTTCAACCACCTGAAGGAAACAAAGAAGGCGCTCTACCATTTTCGGCGCACCCTGGAAATCGACCCTGGGCAGGATTACGCCGTTTCGATTCGCGAGATACTGGAAAAATATTCTGGGGGGAAATGAAGACATAAAAAAAAGGAGCAAAAACTTTTTAACCACTAATTACACAAATGACACGAATAAAATCAAAAGCAACACCGGATTTCACAAAGAGTAAAAGAGAAAAAGAGGAGGGCAGAAGCCGTTAAATCCGCTCAAGAGAAAGGTCTTAAGGAAGGTGAATTAAAAGGCAAGACGGGTTTTAACGGTTTACGGTTTCCAGGGAACGCGGGCGTCTCGCCCGCAAAAAAAAAGCAGCCGGGACGGCTGCGGTCCGAGGGGAGTGGCTATTGAGGTGCTCTGGGAATGGAAGGAAGAGGTTCAACCTGTACGTCATGCTGATGGCTGAATTTCCAGGCCTTTGGGTTAGACCACTGATCAAACTATTCTCAACTTTGTTGCCCTGGGATCGTATAACACCTCATCACGCTCGAAATTCAGTCTATATTTCTATCACGCAATAAGCCTTTTCACCCTGGGTACCAGATCTTCAATGGTTAACGGTTTGGAGACAAAATCACTGGCGCCCAGCCGGAACGCCTTTTCCCTGGACTCGATTTCCGTATTTGAGGTAATCACGATTTTTGGAATTCTCTTGGTTTCCTCTTTTTCCTCAAGGTGTTTCAAGACTTCAAAGCCGTCCATGACAGGCATCTCCAGGTCCAGAAGAATCAGATGCGGCGGATTATTTTTGATGGATTTCAATGCTTCCCGGCCGTTTTCCACTTCCTTTATTTCCACATCTAAAGTTTCCATATGTTTTTTCGCCACACGGCGAGAAATTTTATCGTCATCCACTAAAAGGATTCGAGGCTTGATGTAGGGCAGCTCCGCATAAAAAATGCTTCCTTTTCCTTTGGTGGGTTCCACGGTAAGGCTCCCTCCGTGGGCCTGCATGATGTCGTGGCTTAGGGGAAGCCCCAGCCCAGTGCCTCTTTCCCCCTTTGTGCCGGTAGAAGTAGTTTTTATCTCATGAACGAAGAGGTTGGGAAGTAGGGGGGGCCGAATTCCAACACCTGTATCTTCCACTGCTATGGTAGCCTTTTTATTCGGTGGGATGTAAATGGTGACCCGATCTCCCTCATGGCAAAATTTAATTGCATTGGAAACCAGATTGGTCAAAACCTCACTAAAAAGATTTAGGTCTGCGTATAGGCGTACTCCTTCGGGAACAGCATTAACAAGCTCTATTCCTTTATCCTTGGCCAATCGGTCCAGGCTTCCCAGGGCAACAACGGTGGTACGGCGGGCATCCATGAAAGTGTATTTTGGAACGATATTTCCAGTCTGGAGCCTGCTGATCTGCAACAACTCTTCTATCATAGTGAGCATTCGGCGTGAATTTTCCTGTATACGTTCAATGATTTCCCTGTGCTCAGGGTACAGCGGGTGGTCATGATCACCCAAAACTATCTTGGTAAAGCTATAGATGGAGGCAAAGGGAGACCGCAGGTCATGGGAAACAAGCGATACAAATTTGTCTTTCAGTTTATTAGCTTCCTCAGCCTGCTCTTTTGCTTTTTTCAGCGCCTCTTCCGCTGCCTTCCGTTCCGTTAAATCTCGCAATGCTGATACTCTTGCTTCTCCTCCATGGTAAAGTGTTTGTTTGCCATGGATCTCTACAGGGAAAGTTGATCCGTCTTTTTTCCGGCATTCAATTTCATAAGGTTTTTCATATTTTGATGCAATTTTTTCCGTAACAACATCCAGATATCCGGGAGCCAAAAAGTCCGATGACTGTTTCCCAATCACCTCCGAAAGATCGTAGCCGAACATTTCCGCAAGTATTTTGTTTGCATCCAAAATTTTTCCTTCCCCCGTAATGGCAATACCCTCGAAAGAGGCTTCAGACAAACGTTTGAACTTTTCCTCGTTTTCACGCAAACTCTTCTCCAGTCGATGCCTATAGAGCGCCATCTCAATGGCCACATGAAGCTCTCTTTCTTCAAAGGGTTTGAGGAGATAGCCAAACGGTCCTGTTATTTTTGCCCGGTCAATAATTTCTTGATCGGCGTATGCCGTTAGATAGACCACGGGAAGGTCTAGCCTGGAACAAATTTCCTGTGCGGTCTGTATTCCGTCCATGTCACCCCGCAGTACAATATCCATGAGTGTAAGGTCGGGATGTTCCTCTTCCGCCTTTTTAATTGCCTCCTTGCCGGACGAAGAAATAGAGGTCACAACATAGCCGAGGTTTTCCAGGCTTCCTTGGATGTCCTTGGCGATGATCCCTTCATCTTCCACTATCTGGATTCTTGTTTTTCCCACTTTTCAATCCTTTCCGTAAAATATATTTTAGATTGATGATTGATGATTTGAGGAATGTTCTTTTTAAAAAAAAACTACCTCCAATCTAAAATCTAAAATCACAAATCTACAATACGTTTAAATCCTCTCCTTATACTTTTCTTCTTCAAACCGGATTTTGAACTCCGTTCCACCGGAACGGCCCAGTTCAATATTGCCCTCAAGCTGGCTTTCAACCAAGGTGATGACGAGCTGCAAACCCAGGGATTGCGTTTTTCTGAAATCGAGGCCTTTCGGGTATCCCACGCCATTGTCACGCACCACAAGTTCGATTATTTCGGGTTGCGGGTTGCGAGTTGCGGGTTTCGCTTTTTGATCTGCGTCCTGTGCTTCACCATCCAGAATTTTCTTCATGCTGACTTCCACTTCTCCTTTTTGCCCATCCGGAAATGCATGTTTCAAACTATTGGAGAGAAGTTCGTTAATGATCAACCCACATGGAATGGCGGAATCTACTTCCAGGGAGATGTCGTCGATACTAACTTTCAGAGAAATCTCATTGTAAGTAATTCCATAGGACTTAAAAAGGCCCGTGGCAAGGCTTCGCACGTAATCCTTGAAAGGGATGTCTGCGAGGTTCTGCGACCGGTAAAGCCTTTCATGGACCATGGCCATTGCTTTGATCCGCCTTTCGCTCTCCTGGAATATTTCCTTATATTGTTTTTCTTGGACATATCTGGATTGGAGTTTCAGCAGGCTGGTTATGATCTGCATATTGTTCTTGACCCGGTGATGGATTTCCCGAAGCAGGACCTCTTTTTCCTGAAGGGAAGCATCAAGCTCACTCCGATGCCTGTCCAGATCCACCATGATGTTCAAACTGGCTTTTTGCGTAGCCTCCAGATCTTTATACGCCCTTTCCGTTTCTTCGCGGGCCAACCTCCGCTCCTCTTCATTGCTAAGGGCCGTGGCGATAATCCCCAAAATCATTTTATGGTTTTCACTCAACTCCACATCTTTCCCAAAGACCCCGCAAATGGCGCCGATGGTCTCATCTTGACAACTAACGGGGCAGCCAATATATGTCTTCAGGCCCAGAGCCTTTACTCTAGGATCCGTTTTATAGTAAGGAGATTTTTGAAGGTCTGAGATATTACGAATTTCGCCTTTCCTACCTTCCCGAATCACGTCATAACAAATATGGCCATCCGGATTATCCAGAGGATTATAGCCTTCCGGAGTTTGCCACTGTCCCAGTGAATGCAGCATTCCATCCTTCAGCTTATTATAGATGGAGCAGTCGGCCCCCAGAAGCTCGCCGCAGATTGTAGTAAGCTGGTCGACATTCCGGTTGTAATCGGGGCCGAGCTTCAGAAAAGCGTCATTCAACCTTGTTATAAACTGCTCCATTCGCTTTCTTTCGGTGATATCCGTAGAGATTCCGCAAATGCCGTAAATATTTCCGGAGGCATCGTGCATGGGGAATTTGACGGAAATGTAGGTGTGTGGACCGTCCGCGTGGGGAGCGATTTCCTCCAGGGAAATGGGGCGCTGCGCTGCAAGCACTATTTTGTCGTTATCACGAAAGGTGTCCGCCATTTCTTTTGGAAATATATCGTGATCCATTTTGCCCACTATTTCTTTTTTGCTGATATGAAAAAGCGTCTCATACATTCGGTTGACCAGTATGTATTTTCCCTCAGTGTCTTTTAAGTAAATGACGGCGGTGGCGTTGTCCAGGATTGACTGTACCCGTTCCTCACTCTCTCGTAATGCCTCACCGGCTTGCACGGCTTTCCTTTTAGCTTCCTCGGCATCTTCCATCATATTCAAAAGGGCAACTTCGGATTTTTGCAGGGATTCCACGGTTTCCTTTTGCTCCAACTGGGAAGCCTCTAATTTTGCCTGCTCTCTTTCCAAAGCCTGAATATGCTTTTCCCGTATCCTCCCCTCCTCAAGTATTTTAAGACGCGAGGTCTTCAGGTTCCCTTCAGCATTTCCAAGAATTTTGTAAAAGATTGACCCCACTACTACAAAGAGGGATAGGGAAATGCCGGCTAACAGCATTATTGCATGATGGAAATCGTCGGTTTGCTTCGTGATATTCCTAATAGCCGCAATATGGCCCATTAAACTGTTGCTCACATCCCTGATGGGTAAAATACCCAGATTATAATGCTCACCTTCTTCCGTGAATAATCGTTTAATACACAATCCACCGGAAGGGCACTTTTGGGACATTGCGCTTGCCACATGATCAGAAATACCCTCAAACTCAGGTCCTATATACACCGTGGAAGCGAAGCGGTCCCAGCCGGGCGGCCTGCCCAGCATCCGCATCCCTTCCTCCCAGTTTTTTTGAGATAAAACCTCTTTGTGAACAAACACATACAGCCCAATTTCAAAATGTTCACCCACCTCACTCGTTGCCCGATTGATTTCCCTGCCAAATTCAACAAAGCCTATCAATTTACCTGCTTCTTTCCAAGGGGCAACCGCCCTGATTGTGAATGTCCCCAACGGACCGATTTCCAGTCCGCCGGCTACTGTGTTGGTTCTTTCCGCTTCTAAGGTGGTAAACCGGTCAATGGTATCTCCATAACGGTTTGGTTGGTGAACGCGGAGGATGTTTATCCTGTCGGGTCCTGTGAAGTAAAGGTGAGAAATACCATGCTGGATTTTAAGCTTTTGGAAGAGCGGCAGAGTTTTTCGAAGCAACGCCTTTTGGTCCTTTTCTTTAAAAATGGTCGCCAGTGTTTCATCTTGTGTCACCACTTGAAGCAAGGCCTTCATGAAATTGGTATCCAGCTCAATCTCGGAGCGAAAGGTCTGTTGGATGAGCTTTAAGGCCGCCTCCCATTTTTCAGTGTGCTCCTTTTTTTGGTCCAGGTAGATGAAAAAGCAGGAGACGCCAAACAAGAGGGCAAAGACCAGCAACAGAGGAAGGAGGATGCGGGCTTTGAGGCGTTCTTCTTTATGGTTTGGAAGATTTGTTTCGGTTTTTTGCATTATTATGAAGATACTATCAAAAGGTGCGCGGGGTGTTTAAAGATAAAATTCAAAAAGAAATTTAACCGCGAATGAACGCGAATCATCGCGAATAAATAAAAACACCAAAAAAAATAAATAATCTTCTACTTATCTATGGTCCTTGGATTTTATTCGCGTGAATTCGCGGCCATTCACGGTTAAAATGTTCTTTTGTTTTATTTGTAAAATAATAACAAAACTCTTTATTCCGGCTGGTGGATAACATATCTCTTTTCCTTTCCCGCAGCCTCAAGCAGCTCATTAACCTCCTGCTTCAGTTCCACCATGCGAAGTTCACGGTCCACCGCAAGGTTGTGGAATTTTTTCAGACGATCCATATTTTCCTGCATTTCTTCCGCCATTCGTTTTCGTTCCGTAATATCTTCCACAACCTCAACAAAACCTTTATGCTTGCCATCCGTGTCTGTTATAGGAAATGCCTTGATATGAACCGACACTTTGCTTCCATCCGGTAAAACACCTTCGGTATTTACTTCCTCCGGCTTCCCGCTAAGCATGGCTTTGGTCCCGGGACAATGGGTGCAAATTTCCTCCCGTTGCTCAAATTCTCTGAAACACTCTTTTCCGATATATTCACGAACGGATCTGTCCATGAGGTTTGCATGAAAGCTGTTCGCTGTAACTACCCGGTAGTTGGTATCAATGTAAGTAACCCCCATGTTGATATTGTCCATTAACATACGGTACTTTTCCTTACTCTCCCACAATGATTCCTCCATCTTCTTTTGCTCACTGATGTCTATGAGGGCACCTCGGAGTTTCGTGGCTTTCGCGTTTTCGGTAACCACATGCACGATGTTCCTTACCCAAATAAATCCACCATCCTGGGTGAGAAAACGGTATTCAAACTCGTGGTCTTCGCATTTTTCAGCAGCAGTGGTAAAGTTTTTCGTGGCAATTTCGCGGTCGGCCGGATGAACATGAGAGACCCGGAACCCCTTTTCAAGCCATTGTTCAGATGGGATTCCCGTTATTTCCTTCGCCTTACCGCTTACAAAGGTAAAGCAATCCGAGGCGGGATCAAACTCCCAAGCGATTAGACGCGTTCCTTCCAGCAGGGACCGATAACGGGCCTCGCTCTCTTTGAGAGCAATCTCCGCTTCCTGGCGCTTGAATACATTGCCGATGGCCGCCGGTAGTAGCTTCAGGTAATTGCACTCCAGATCCTTCACTAGGTAATCGGCTGCGCCCAGGTGCATGGCTTCCAATACGGTATTTTCATTGCCGGACCCAGTTACGATGATTACCGGAATGTCTTTGATTTCCCGAAGGAGCTCGACCCCTTTTGCATCCGGCAGGTTGTAATCCAGCAGGATCATGTCATAGCTTCTCTCGCGAATCTTCTCCGAAAAAACTTTTTTGCTTTCGGCGGTGTGCAGTTCATACGGTAGATTTTCTTCAGCCACAAACCGTTTTACCGCCTCCCGATCCGTGGGATCATCTTCCACCAGTAAGAGCTGAATATGTTTTTTTTTCATGGTTTCCTCAATACTAGCCTGCGGAACACACGGAAAGACACGAAAAAGTCTTTATTTGCTTTCTTCCGTGTCTTTCCGTGTGTTCCGTGGGCGAAGCAGATTTAATAATTGAAAAAAATATCTTCCATCAATACTTCTTGCTTTCTCCCAATCTTGCAAGCACGCTGTTCACCTCTTCCTTCAGGCGAACCATTTCCAACTCCCGGCCCACGGTGACCTTGTGAAATTTTTCCAGGTCCCTGCTTTTCTCTTTTACTTCTTTAAAAGCCTTTTCCAACTCTTCCCTGGAACGGTTTCGCTCGGTAATGTCTTCCCAGGTAGAGTGAGTTTGCTTGAACTTGCCATGCTGGTCGTATCCGATCCTGCCCGTATATAAAGCGGTAACCAGGGAACCGTCCTTTCGTTTTAAATCGCATTCCAACTCATTCATTTCGCCTTGTTCCCTAAATCGGGAGAATTGCTCTTTAAAATATTCCGTGCATGAAGACGACAGTAACTCCGGGAAGCTGGAGCCCAGCAGTTCTTCCCGGAGATATCCCAGCTTCTCACAAAATGCTTTGTTGACCTCAATGAAACACCCATTTTCATCCAGGGATTGGTATGGAATGGGAATATTTTCATATAGGAGTCTGAATTTTTCTTCACTCTTCCGCAGATTTTCTTCGTCTTTTTTTTGGTCCGTGATATCCGTGCAAAAATTCGCGTAGCCCACCAGTTTTTTATGGCTATCGTATATACCAAATATTTCCATTTCAATATATCGAGTTTCATTGCCAATGCATCTTTCAATGTTACAGCAGGGTCCTTCTCCGGTTTGAATATTATTTACTGCATTTTTAAAGCATTTCCAAATATCTTTTTCCTCGCATAGCACTTCCTCCACTGTTTTTCCGATAGCCTCTTGCGCTTTGCGGCAAAGAAGTTTTTCCGCCATGGGATTATAGTAGGTAATGCGAAAATTAAGGTCCGTTGTAAAAATCCCTTGCCTGGTACTACTGTGCAGGATATTTTCCAGGATCATGGATTTGTCCTGCAAGGCTCTAAAAGCCTCCAGTAATTTTTTGTCTTTTTCCTTGATCACCGTTTTCAGCGACCTCACGTAATCGGTCTCCAGTCCCTTGACTAGATCAAATTGGGTGATCAGCCCCTCCAATCTGCCGTCTTTATCCACAACAACAACTCTGCGAATCCTTTTTTCAGTCATCACCGCAACTGCTTCCTGGGCCGGAGTATTTGCGCATATAGTAACCACCGGACTACTCATCAGTTCCCCAATCTTAACTCCGTCCAGGTCTATTCCTTCATATGCCATGCTCGCCACATCCCGCTCGGTCATGATGCCAACGGGCCTTCTTTTCTCTTCCA
>JAJDAS010000469.1 GCA_029261755.1 Nitrospinia bacterium | reverse complement strand
CTTCCCCTTGCTGATAGAAGTGGATGATGTCCTTTTCCTGTTCGATAAGGTAATCAAGAATCATTTCAGGGTCGATTTCCTCCTTCTCTCTATCCAGGACAAAGGTGTATTCCGGTTTGGCATCGTATTTATTAATAAATTTGGAGAATTTCTCGGCATGAGCCGCCTCTTCCTTTCCAAATTTTCTTAATTTTTCCTTCAACTCTTTGTTCGCGATGACGGAGGAAAATTTTCGGTAGTCCAATATGGATCCATATTCCAGCTTGAATCCTCCTATGAGGAACTCCAGCTCTTCGATAATGGATTCTTTATCTTCCAAAAAATCCTTTAATTCCATAGAGATAGGTAGGGTATTCTCGGAAAGGCCATTAAGTATTTTCAGGATGGTTTCGTCTGAAACCCCATCGGCTTTGCATAGGGAATTGGCTTCGGACAACCGTGCCTCCACCTCTGCCAACCCTTTTCTAATCTCATTCAATTTAATAAGTAATCCCATGAAGTTCTCCTTTCAAAAGTTGATTGTTTTAAGCTTCCTCTAAAACCAAAACCTAGCCCATGGAACACACGGAATACATAGAAAAAAAGTAAATAAAGACCTTTCCGTGTATTTCCGAGTGTTCCGTGGGCTAGCCCGGTTTGATCATTGAAAAAAATAAATATCTTCGTCTAATTTTTTTTTAAATCCGTCCAGGTTCGGTTTTGTATTATTGCCAACTCTTTACTGGGCCAGTCCATAATCGTACGTAAAAAATTACCTGCGGTAACGCAGGAAACCGCTTGTTGAATCTTTTCAGTGGTTTTTCCCTGGCCCACGAAATCCTTTTCGTTGGTGACCAAGTAATTCACACCCGATTTTATGGCAGCCGTCACGAGAGGCAAGTCGGTTTCGTCCCTTATTAAATCCTTGTATTCTTCCATGGATTCCGGCGATGGGTCTTCAAGTAGTTCATAAGGGCATTTAAGAAGGAACTCTTCCATGTGTGGAAGCCGGTCAGGGAACCTTTTGGCAATATTTCTGACGGCTTCTTCCACGGTGTAGGGGAGCAACACCAGGTCGAAGTCCCTTTTGAAAGCATGGTTGAAAATTTCAAAGGCAAAGCGAGGGTGGATAAATCCACGTATCAAAGTATTGGCATCTATCAATACTCGGAGTTTTTTACCTGAACCCAGGCCCATATTTTTCCTTGAAGAGTTGGCTTTTTACGGTTTTATCCGAAACGATATCATCTTCCTCAAGTTCGACCCGTCTGTCGGAGCCGGTTTTAATTAAACCTTTTACCCACTTTTTTCGTGCCGCATCTGTCTTATCCACAACATCTTTGAGAGTAAAGGTTAACGAGTGCTTTTCCTGGTCCATTTCAACATCAAGTAGATCTCCAGGCTTCAAATGCAAAGAGTCCCAGAATCTTTTTGGAATGACTACTTGCCTGCTTGGCGCCACTTTTACCCTGGTCATTGTCAATGCCCCTTAAAACAATTGTACAATTATCGTATTTTTGTATATTGTAACTAAACAGCTCTCAGAATACACGAAAAAATATGAGAACTTTTGCTATTGTTTAGCGTGTTAGCTTATAAAACAACAAGTTAAGCGTTAAGTTCAAAGAATTTCTTCAAGGAAATTCCTCGCCTGATCCAGAGCCTTTGCCCGATGGCTGATCCTGTTTTTCTCTTCCGGTTTCAACTCCGCCATGGCCTTGCCATATTCAGGAGCGAAAAAAATAGGGTCATAGCCAAATCCTCCAACTCCTCTCAAGCAATCCGTAATGAATCCCTCACAAACACCCTCGCAGTTGAATTCCTCACCATTGGGAAGCTGGATGGAAATTATGCACCGAAATCGGGCCGTCCTTTTTTCACTGGGCACGTTTTTCAGCAGGTCCAGCACCAGATGGTTTTTCGCTTGGGAATCTAGTTCGCCACCTCCAAACCTAGCCGAATGGACACCCGGTTTTCCCTCCAGGGCATCGATTTCCAAGCCGGAGTCGTCGGCTAAGACGATTTTCCCACAAGCCCTGGCCACAGCAGAGGATTTCTTTTGGGCGTTTTCCAGGTAATCGGCTCCATCTTCAATGATTTCTTCTTCGAAGGCAATATCCTTTAAAGACAATACCCGCGCGTCCAACCCCTTCAATATAGCGCTGACTTCTCTTAGCTTTCCTTCGTTGTGGGTGGCCACCACGATTTCCAGCATACACTAAGACCCTTTTCGGACGACGATTTCCCAATCGCTGTCGTTGACCTTTTCCACGCGGAGGACTTCATTCCCTTCGTTGGTCATACTTTTGGGGACATTTTCGATGGCGGGAGCGTAGTCCACAATGACCCGAAGCACCTTCCCGGTTTCCATTTCTTCCAAGGCGAGCTTGGAACGTACAAAAGTATAAGGGCAAACTTCTCCCTTAATATTCAACTCTTTATCTATTTGAACTTCATCCGACATCTTAATATCTCCTTTAGTTAATACTTACGTCTAAATATAGAAAAGATATATAGAACGCGGATGACGCAGATGATACGGGTATTCACGGATTTTAAAAACAATTATTTAATCCGTGCAAATCCGCGTTATCCGTGTCATCCGCGTTCTATTAAAATTAAAATATCTTTGCCTAATAATATGTAGCCCACAAATAGGTAATAAATCCGGTAAATATGAAACCGCCGTCCGCAACCAATTCAAAATTAAAGCCCGATGAAATGGCTCCTTTACGGTACAGCAGTAAATAGCCACAAGCGTAAGCAACAGATAAAAGGAGGACAAAACTGATGCTGGATGTCCACTGCCAATAGCCGGCAACCAGAAGCAAGGTAGCCAGTAGTCCGGCAAGGACGAAAAGAACAACTTTTGTATTTTCCTTGCCTATGATGATGGGAATGGTTTCGTGGCCCACCATCCTGTCGCCTTGGATATCGCGGATATCATACAACAGACACCGAATATAAACCAATGTAAAGACAAAGCAGAGAGCAGTGATCATGGAAAAATTGTTAAGTTCCGAATGTTTTACTGAAAAAAGTGGAATCAAGACCGTGGTAACGCACCATGCCGAGGCGATGAAAAGGTCCTTGGAAGAGGGAATATCCTTTAGACGAAATCTTTTCGGCTGTTTATCGGAAAAGCTTGGGAGCATCTTGATACTGTACAATAGTCCCAATACCGAGGCGCTTAATAACAGAAGAAAGGGAATGACCCCGTTAAAATAAGCGATAAATAGCGCTGCCAGGGCGGAAGAGAAACCGATCACCAATAGAGGCCCTCTTCTCTGGGAATTGAATTCGGCTCTTGCGGGATCGTTGTAGCGAATTACCTCTTCGTCCGTGAAGGAGTTCAGGATATACATGGAGAAGAAATAGAGGAAGGAAAGCATCTCCAGGGAAAAAGAAGGTTTCAACCCCATAACTATGGAGGCGGTATAGGTCATAAAACCGGCACCGGTGGCCACCAGAAGGTTGCTTTGAACCAGAAACCCTGATACATGGGTGAATCCTCTAAAAAACCAATCCCTTTTCTGTAGGGAAATCTCTTCCAGCTTATTGACCACACGGCGGATCATCCAGTTCGGGGTAGAGGCGCCTGCTGCTACTCCAATGCTTTTGAAGTTCATCAATTTGGAAAGGTCTATCTCTTTTTCCGTTTCAACCATGAAGGTCGGGGTTCCGGTGGATTGGGCAATTTCCGCCAAATGGGTAGTGTTAGCGCTGTTTTTACCACCCACGACGATCATGGCGTCCACTTCCTGAGCCAGCTTCAAGACTTCGGTCTGTCTTTCATCCGTGGCATTGCAAATGGTGTTTTGCATGGTACAACCCGGGAACTTCTCCTGAATTTTTTCTCCAATCAATCGGTATTTTTTCTTTGCCAGGGTGGTTTGGGAAACCACGCAAACCGGGTCCATTTCCGGCAACTGTTCCACATCTTCCAGCGAGGAAACCACCACTCCTTTTCCCTCCGCGAAGCCGAGAAGGCCTACAATCTCGGCATGATTCGGATCGCCGATGATGATGGTGTAATACCCCTTCCTGGCGTGCTTCTTGATGATGGATTGCACCCGCATGACCAAAGGACACGTGGCGTCTTTGATTTTGATGTGCTTGTCTTTGATCTCTTGCCGCTTTTCCGGGGTAATGCCATGGGTTCGAATGATTAGGGTTTTTTCATGTACACTGTCCAGATCCTTGGCCACCTTGATGTCCTTCTTATCCAACATCTCGATGACCTGGGGATTGTGGATGATGGGACCAAAGGTGTAAAGGGTGTCGTCTTCCTTCTGGGCGGTATCCATGGCGATATCCATGGCCCTTTTGACCCCCCAGCAAAACCCGCCTTTTTCAGCTATTTTTACTTCCATGGTTGGATACTTATATGTTGATTCGTTTGTATGAAGGATTGGTTACTGATGGTCATTCATTGTCACTAGTGGTCATTGGAGGAATATTCTTTAAACAAAAACCTACCGCAAATCTGAAATCTAAAATCACAAATCTACAATATCCCTAATCTTCACCCGTCTACCCTCCACAATCAGCCTTTCCTCCACAAATGCCTGAATGGCCATGGGGTAGATTTTATGCTCTTCCCGTAAAATCCGGATAGATAAAGTTTCAACGGTGTCATCCTCTTCGATGGGGACCACCCCTTGAAGGATGATGGGGCCGGTGTCCACTCCCTCATCAACAAAATGGACGGTGCAACCGCTGAATTTCACTCCGTGGTCCAGAGCCTTTTGTTGGACGTCCAGACCGGGAAAGGAGGGGAGTAGGGCAGGGTGGATGTTCATAATTCGGCCTTTGAAGGCCTGGACAAATTCAGGTGACAAGATACGCATGTACCCGGCCAGACAAACCAGATCGATTTCGTATTTTTTTAAGAGATCTACAAGGGCAAGGTCGAACTCTCGGCGTGAACTATAATTCTTGGGATTGCAAAAGACTGCCTCTGCCTGATGTTTCCTGGCTCTCTCAAGTCCATAGGCATCTTCCACATTGCTGATGACCACACGAATGGAGGCCGGGACCTGGCCGCTTTCCACTGCGTTGATAATCGCCTGTAGATTGGAGCCCCTGCCGGAAATCAACACGGCAATCTTTTTTTGTGAAATGGTTTGTGTCAATGGAGAAAAAAGGAAGGAGTTAGCCACCGAGGCCGGACATACCGATGCTCATCTTGGAGTCCTCTTCCACGAACTTGTGCCCAAAGGGCTTTTTTTGGATCGCGGAGAGAATCGCTTCTTTTAATAGGTCGTCATCCTGGGTGGTACGGATTACGTTGCGTAAATTCACTTGGTTTTCGTGGCCAAGACAGAGGTGGAGCATTCCGTTGGCGGTCAATCGGACCCTGTTGCAGCTCTCGCAAAAATGCTGGCTGATGGCTGCTATGAATCCGATAAAAAATTCATGCTTGCGAATCATATGGTATTTTGCCGGGCCAGGACCACGCCCGCCCGCCTCTTCCAGCTCAAATTCCTTGGCAACCAGCTTTCTGATTTCAGAAATAGGAAAGTGTTTTTTCTGGAGATTTTTACTATCCGACCCCACGGGCATATATTCGATCATGCGCAACGAAACCCCTTTTTCGATGCAAAAATAGATCATGGGGATGATTTCATCAATGTTGACGTCTTTCATCACCACCATATTGATTTTGATAGGCATCAAGCCTACCTCCAAAGCGGCGTCGATTCCTCGTATCACCCTGGCAAGGTCTCCTCCGCCCGTAATTCTACGGAAACGATCCGGTTGCAGGGAGTCGAGGCTTACGTTCAGGCGTTGGAGTCCGGCTTTCTTCAACTCCGTGGCGCAACTCTCCATGAGAAGCATGTTGGTGGTCATGGAGAGATCCTCAATGCCTGGATATTGGGACACCGTGCGGATCAATTTAGATAATCCCCGCCTTACCATAGGTTCTCCG
>JAJDAS010000468.1 GCA_029261755.1 Nitrospinia bacterium | reverse complement strand
TTCTTTAAGTATGGAGGTTAACTGTTCAACCCTGAAGAGAAATTTCGTATCTTTCCTATCCATCAAGCGTACTTTATCCATATCGGAGAGGCTGATTGGATGAAACAGGGATAGCGGTTCACTTAGCAATGGGGAGTGTTTCAAAAAAATTTTATTAAAAGGCTATTGGTTAGTTTTATTCCTTATGTAGATTATTATATTTTACCAGCGAGGTCAAACAAGAAGCGGAATTATAAACCTGAATTCTAACTACTGAAGTTTTCAGGTTGAAGGTTCAGTGAATTTTGACATCAGTAATCAGTTTTGCTAAACTCATTTAATTTTCGGATCTCAATGAAGAAATTCAGTTTATCCAGTACTTTATCAAGCATTTGCACGTTTTTTTACACAACCATTATTCTATTCCATAACTCTTCGGCCAGTTGTTCACAACTCACCTACGTTCCACAATAAGTCGAGGCCAAGGACCCCATTTAATCCCCTTAACAAAGCGAAACCACACTTTTGGGATAGTACCGGAAATTCCTTGAAGACCAATGAAGGAAAAAATATTCATCGCTCTCACCTTCGATGTGGAGATGACCCAAAGGTTTCATCAAGAGCTTACCGAAATCATACCCAACATTGCTTTCTTTCTGGCCAAAGAGACCATCCAAAAGGCTACATGGATGGTCAGAGCGGATCGGGATATCCAAAAAAGATTCGGGGCCATGGATTGGGTATTCCAAAATCATGGTAAACTCCTTGAAAAACTTGTGGCGCAGGGACATGAGATAGGTTGGCACCCCCACTGTTCTTATGGCTACCAACTGGACGATCCCGGAACCTTATCCAACGTGCTGAAAGACCTTGAGGAATCCTGGTCAACCCTAAATAAAGCCAACATAAGAACAGTGAGAATGGGATGGGGAATCATGCATAACCGGATTATGGAGACCCTGGACCGCCTGGGACTCACCGTTGATTCTTCCAGTATTCCACGTCCGGCATACTCTTGGGACAAGTGGAACGGCCTATGGCAAGATGGCCTTCCCACCCCTTACCATCCATCCCCAAAAAATTATAAAAAGACCTGCAACCACCACCTTGGAATTTTAGAAATCCCCCTTTCGGTAACGCACGTTCCCGCAAGTTATGACAGCATGAAAGTCATGAGATACCTCAACCTCGCCTTCAAGCCAGGCAATCTTTTTCAACCCATAAAAAAATGGATTGCAGATAATAACTATCTGGTGACGATTACCCACCCCCATGAACTGGACGACATTAAGTTTGCCGGAGCAAAACACGATCTCTTGTCTTATTCCATGGACTCCTTCAGAGAAAATATCAGAAACATCATTCAGTTCTGTGAAATAGCCGGTAAAGAACCTGTTTTTTTTACACTGAATGAAATAGGAGAAAACTTCTCGTTCCCAGGCTCTGCCTCAATGGCATTAAGTTAAGCTTTTTGGTTTGGGTTTTGATTCTTTTTTGTCCCGGAGGGACAATCGAAAATAGCCCAGCGATTTATCGCTGGGTCTGCCGCCAGAGATTTTTAAGTCCTGTAGGGACGGCTGAAAAGCGATGTGGAACGGACCCTGGGATTCAGTCGTCCCTACGGGACTTACTATTAGGGTCCTTTACCCAGCAATGAATTGCTGGGCTAATTTCGGCTGTCCCTCCGGGACAAAACCGGAAATATTTCCTTAACTTAACGCCAGTGAGGCAGAGCCTGGGAACGAAAAATAGCCATGCCTGAAGAAAACCTCAAAGAAAAAATAATTGCAAAGTTGGCCAACCATTACCAGCTTCCCTATGTTCATATCACCGGCAGGGCTACGACTGGTATCTACTTATTGTTAAAGACCTTGGGAGTGGAAGGAAAAGAGGTTGTTTTCCCAGCGCTGATCTGCCCATCGGTGGCCTATGCGATTTTTAAGGCAAAAGGTATTCCGGTCCCTTGCGATTCTTCTATGAATGATTACAATATTGATTTACCGCATCTCCAGCGCTTAGTGAATCCAAAAACAGGGGCGATTATCGTTAACCATCTCTTCGGGCATCCCCTATCCGATGAAATAATCAATTTTTTATTGTCCTTGGATGGCATTCCCAATATCGAAGACATTGCCCAAGCTCCGTACCATGTAACAAAACTTCCCATCAAGGTCATGAGTTTCGGGCGAACAAAACCCATATGCGCAGATGGAGGTGGAGCCGTTTTATGTGACGACCCTTCCCTCAACCTAGATATTGAAACCTTAGGAAAGTCTCTTCCTCCTTTTCCGGTAAACCACGACGGACTATCCGATTTGCATAAGGAATTATTCAAACTCATGTATAGCTACCTGGAGTCCGGTTATGCAGGCGGACAAGAGATCTTCACCACTTTCCCAAATATTTTTTGTGGCCTTTATTTCCACAAACCATCGAAAGATCTGTTCATAAAGTTAAACCGTCAATTGAATTTCGATGGTTTAGCCCATGAGTTTTCCCAAAGAAGGATTACAGGCAATCGGTATAAAGATGCATTGAAGATGAAGGGGATCACCCACCCTGTTGATGATGAAGAAACGGTTTATTACAGGTACAGTGTACTAGCCAAAGACTCAGCTATTCGCGATAAAATTGTTCATGCTTTAAGGGGCGCTGGAATCCATGCATCCAGCCTTTATGACTCTCTTCATATTATAGGAGGTATGGGGCAAAAAGAATTGGGAAATTCCATCAATATTTCCGGACGCATTATCAATCTTTGGACGGAAAGCCAAGTCAATGAAGAGGCTATACAAAAAACCGTAAAGATATTTAGTAACACTTTAGCTATTGGAAATAATTAACCACGGAGTTACACAGATCAGCACAGAAAAAGAAAAGGCAACCAAGATCCGCTCGCAAAAGAATATCGTGGAAGTTTTGAATTCCGTGTGCTTCCGTGAATTTCCGTGGTAAAAAAAATTATGACGAAAATAACTCCCCAAAAATCTTATTTTGTGATAGGCGCTTTATTAATCATTGCGATCAATATAGCGCTTTATTGCAATACGTTTACTTCCGCCTTTGTTTTTGATGACCTACATACCATTGTGGACACAGAGGGTGGGGAGGGGTTTCGTACCCACCTCAAGGATATCACCAACTATTCCGCTATTTTCAACCTACATCCCTCCCGATTTATAACCTATTTCTCCATTGCCCTCAACTATCACCTGGGAAAAATCAACCCCTTTGGTTACCATCTTCTGAATATTATTTTCCATGTTCTGACCGCTCAGGTTATCTTTTTTTTAATTTATATTTTATTGGGTTTCCATCACGTCAGGTCTGCTGCCATTCCCCTCCTCTGCGCCGTATTGTTTTCTCTCCTTCCAATTCATACGGAAACGATAACTTATATCATTTCAAGATCGGTAGGAATTGGTAGTTTCTTCTTCCTCCTTGCCCTTTATTATTTTTTAATGGCTTGCGCTTCTTCGAGTTTTTCCGTAAAACCAATTTTTTATTTCCTGTTAACTCTTTTTCTATTTCCTTTAAGCATACTAAGTAAGGAAACGGGTGTTGTGTTTCCTGCGGTAGTCATTCTAATCGATTGTTTATTTTTAAGAAAAACTCCTCTGAAGTATAGGCTGGTCTGTTTTTACTTGCCTATATTCTTCTGTTTAATCGCCGGTGGTATATATTATTATGATTTCGCCAAGATGCTGATCACCCATACCCTTGAACTAAGAAGCATTTCGGAAAATTTAATTATTCAGTGCAATATTTTTCCATTTATCTTTAAAACCCTTTGTTTTCCCATCAATCTAAATATCGACTACGATTTTGCATCAGTTCCTTCTTCCTTCGGCCCTAGGGTAGCCTTCTGTTCCTTCCTTTTTTGCCTTCTTTTGTTTGTAGCTGTGAAGGTAAGGTCTTCCATCATTTCATTGTCGATTTTATGGATCATTATTACGTTACTACCCACCAATAGCATATTGCCCAGAACGGTACCTTTAAGCGACCATAACCTTTATCTTTCTTCCCTGGGCATTTGTCTTTTGATTGCATTTTCGATCCATCGCTTTAGAGGCAAATGGCTCTTTGTAAGATTAAGCCTTTTACTATTCCTTGCCACATCGTTGCTGCTCTCCTCACTTACCATTCTTAGGAATCAGTTTTATCTAAGTGCGGAAACTTTGTGGGCGGACTCAGCCAAAAAGTCTCCCAACAAGGTAAAGCCACATATAAACCTTGGAAACATGTTGTCAGCACAAGGTAAGTTTGAAGAGGCCATCAAACACTATTCCACTGCTTTGAGTTTGGAATACAGCCAGCCGGAAGCCCACAATAATCTTGGAGCGGCCCTAATGCAATTGGAGAGGGTTGATGAAGCCATCATCAGCTTCACCAACGCAACTCGGATTAATCCTAAATTTGGGAAGGCATTTAAAAACCTTGGAGCTGCTTACTCTGAAAAAGAGCTTTTTGAACAGGCAGTAGCAAGTTTTAAAAAGGCAGTGCAGGCCAACACTAAATACGCAGAGGCGCACAACGGCCTCGGCAACGCCCTGGGCAATTTAAAAAGGTTTAATGAAGCCGCCAACCATTATGCAAGGGCAATCAAACTAAATCCCAATTACGATAAGGCGCATTATAACTTTGGAACCCTATTGTCAAAACAGGGAAAATTTGATGAGGCCATCGTCCATTTTTCCGAAACTCTAAGAATTAACCCTAACCACTCATTAGCCCATGTCAACCTCGGAATAGTTTACCAACAAAAAAATAACCTGGGGAAAGCATTGGAACATTTCCATTTGGCTCTTAAAATAAATCCCGATAACGAAACCGCCCATAACAATATTGCCGTTCTATTCATGAAGAAAAAGCATTTAAACCAAGCCATCAACCATTTAAACAAGGCATTGGAGATTGATCCAAGTTACGCGGAGGCCTACTTCAATATGGGGACTATTTTCCTGCAACAGGATAAATACGAATTGGCGATACCTAATCTCATGAATGCAATAAGGGCGAAGCCTAAGTATGCCGGAGCCTACTTTAATATGGGTGTGATCTTAAGAAATCAGGGAAAACTGGAAAAGGCGATGAGATTTTTTAACGAGGCAACGCGACTTGATCCGGGCTTACAAGAAATTCTCGATGAAATTCAAATAAGAGATATGCAGGGGAAGCAAAGGTAGGTTTTTGGTAACTACTCAGCCACAAAAGCACCAAGGTACGAAGCAATGAAAGGACACAAGAATAAAAAGATTTAACACCGATTTTCACGCTAGTGAGAATCGTCATAATTTCTCCCTATTCACGCCGTCCAGATGATTTCAATCGTTCGGCCTTCGAGCCATGGGACCTGGAAAGGAGTTTGTAATTTCTCTACT